>DATNRC010000066.1:0-5077 GCA_036703705.1 Candidatus Obscuribacterales bacterium | reverse complement strand
TACCACACGGCGTGCGCGCTCTTTTCGAGAGGTTGCTTCAATGGTGTGTTCCGTCGGACTCAGATCTTGCCAGAATAATGCGCCTGCGGGAATCAGAATTCCCAGTTTGTGAAGCCGACTTTCCATCTGCTCGCCGCTCTGATGTCTCCATCCTTCCTTCTTTCCGACTTTCCGTCCGTCCTTCCTTCGGTTCCATCTTTTTGTCGGTGCGCCCTTCGGACCATCTTTTTGTCGGTTCGCCCTTCAGTCGTTCCTCGATCCTTAAGTCCTTTCTTCAACCTTCTATCTGTCCGGCGGCCGCAGGTGACTTTTAATTGCATCAAAAACGGCAAAATTTGACGAATTTGCATCAGCCAGCAGCGCAGGGCAAATGGAGTTGTCCCTCGCTCTGACTGTTTTTCAGCGCAGCCAATCAAGCCTTTGCGGTTTCCCCAGTCGGTTCCCAGTGTTTTTCCCGGTGACGGCACGGCGCCGCAGGGAGTATGTTTGCGGTGTGGTGACTCATTAACGAAATCGAAAACCCTCCGTCGGTAATCGGTTTTGCCCCCAGAATCCCTGCCCTGTGTACAATACGGGCTTTTTTAGCACGCATTTAGAACCACATACGATGGCATAGTTAAGCGATCATAAAGCAGCACGGATGTTGTCAGTGGGTGCTCTAAGCTGGAATCAAGCTGTGTTTTAGCAGCATCGATCTGGAGAAAGGAAGAAATGGTAGGCGCGGAAAAATACAATCCCTTCACCGGGCAAGGAATTCCCAAATACGCGCGGTCCGTTGCGCGCAAACAGTTCTGTGCCGGCTGCGGCGGGCAGGTGTCATCGAGCGCACTTTCATGTGGACGCTGCGGCAGATATTTCGAAGCACAGCACAATGCGTCCTGGCGCCTGTATGACAGCTTTTATCGCATCCCGGCCCTGGTTGATTACAGAGTCGGATCGCCAGGCAAGAGAATTGCTGCAGCGATGATTGATGCTCTCATACTCGTTCTTTCAATCGCTTGCGTGGAGCTGCTCACCTTCGCCTTGTTCTACAGCGGACAGATAGCATCAGGATTAATGACGTGCGGGGCGATTGTCTCACTCATTGTTATCCCGCTCCTGTACTTTTCGCTTTTCGAAAGCTCGAAATATGGGGCTACGCCCGGCAAACTGCTGAACAATTTGAAGGTCGTCGACCTGTCCGGTCGCAGTATCACATTCGGTGCTGCCGCTCGGCGCCATGCCACAAAGTGGCTGCTTTTCTGGCCGGCCGCGGTCGTTGCCGCCATTCCGGCTTTTATTCCGGCGGCGCAAGCCGACCGATCGCTTGTAACAGCAATAGTTGTTGCGCTGCCTGCAGTCTTCTATTTGCTGGATGTTTTCTTGTCGAGACGAAATAAAGACAACCGCTCTCTTCTTGATCATTGGTCGGGAACGCTGGTGGGTCGCCGGAGATAGGCGAGGCACCGAAGAAACGGCCTCAAAAACCCAGCGGCCATGGTATGGCCTCATTCAGGGCACGCTGCTCACAGTGGCTCCAACATCACGCTTCTATAAAACGGCAAGGATTCCGTCTCCCGTGCTCAGCCAAATTCGCCTGCTTCATCTGGGAATGCATGGCCATCGACATCCAACGATCATCAGTAGTAGGAATGGCCGCAAAAAGAAAGGAGCGGAAATCAGGTCCAGCACTGATATTCCGCTCCTCTGGTGGATTTGCCGGCAGGCTTCACGTATCATCCTGCCTGCTTTGTTCTGTGCGGGGCATGCTGCTCGCGACGGCGTATCCGACGCGAGCCGATCGCAGCGGCAATGGAGCCGTGCTTACAGCTGTTCTTTCCAGGCCATTTTCAAAGCTGGAATGAAACTGCGTTTGCGCAATTTCCGATCCAAGCCGTTCTCACAGCTTTGATTGGAGACGCAAAGTGCGCCTTCAGCAAGAAAGGCATTATCAGGGACGGGGAAGGTGGCGGATTGAAGCGCGACGCGCTTCCTTACTGCTTTCAGGCGCCGCCGGGCTTGCAGCCGCTGTCGTCGGGCAGGTTGCCGGGCTTGTCTTCGGCTTCTTCAGACTCCGGCGTGATGCAGCAGCTGCCGCTCAGGCCGTCTTCCGCGCACTTGACCGAATTGTTGGCCAGTCCGAGCAGCCGGCGCGCGCCCGCCAGAAGCGAGTTCGCCAGGTCCTTGCGGGTGGGAACGATGATGCAGGTGATGGCGGGCTCGTCGTCCTCGACAGGGTCGGTCTTCCCGCCCTTCGGAGCGTCGCCTTTCGAAGCGTCGCCCTTGTTGTCATCCCGCTCGGTCGCGACTGCGTCGTCGATCTTCACGGGCTTCGAGTTGCCCAGAGCGTCCGCCTCGAGCGGAGTGTCTTCGGCGAAGTATTCATCGGTTCCGGGCTGGATGAGAATGACAGGGACAGGGCGGACGGGGAGAATCTTCTTCTCGCCCTTCGCATCGTGAGCGTTTACGCCTGTGTCCTTGTCCGTGCAGCAAGCATCAGTATTCTGGTTATTGTCCATCAGCTCCTCCATGGGATTGCCGAACAAGAGGCCAAGCCATCCGAGACCGCTCAGGTCGTCGTCGGCTTCGCCGTCTGTGTCGGATTGTTCATTTGCATTACTTTCCGTGCCGTTCGCATCTGCCCAGACTTCCTCGGGCAGATGTTCGGCGACGAACAGGAGCTCTTCGGCAAGAAGAGCGCTTTCCGCGGCTTCGAAAAGATGTTGCTGAGGCCCGAGCGGAGTGTCTTCTCCGACACGATTCGAGAGCGTCTCGATTTTGTCAAAAACGCTGTCGGTTTGCTCTTTCAGAGCAGCGAGCTGCTCACGGTGTTCGGTGTTCAATAGCTGGCTCCTGGTGTGTTAGTCCGGCTCACTTAAGAGGTCCGGACGCACTGAAGAAAACGCAAACCCCACTCACAGGAGATATCCATACACATAACGCCGAGAAGCGCCGGAAATCTCCAGCTCAGGGAATCTGCTTTTGCAATGGAAACGGTGTTTGGTGTGAAGATCTCTCGTGGATAGAAATCGGCAAAGAATGCAGACAACTTATGCTTTTGCCCTCTGAAAATCCCTCTTGCCAACACCGTTTGTGTTAACCGCGTTAAGCAAACGCATATTGCCGGCATGCGGCCATTGATATATCTGCCGTCGCAACACCGGCCGCCAGAATGTAGTGTTTGCAAGCCTTTCCGGAAGTGGCGCCAAGGCAGCGACAGAAGACATGGCAACATACGAAGTTATTAAGACACCCTTATTTTCCCGGCAAGCCCTCTTGACCTTAGCGCGGCTATCGAAGCTAGCAGCAGGTAACCTTTCCTGCCGATGCCCAAAGAGGCTGATGCACACTCGATTTCAGGAAGTTGGCGTCAAACGCCTTCAGGAAATTTTTATGATACCGCCCGTACAACCACGCGCCATCTGCTTGGAAACCTTTGGATAATTGGGCGCTGCACGAAGCGCACGTGAGAATTGCGCAGATAGCGTGAACTAACTCACGCGAGGCTTGGCGTAAATCGGGATGCGCCAGGGTTTTCAAGCGATCTTGTTCCGATCTGGTCCTGACACATTGGTGACACAAATCTGCCCATCACATGCCCCCAACGCTGCCTATATTGGCGCACAGACGACCGCAGGTAGCGGCAATCGGCGGATCGGCTCCACGATACTCATCCAAACCAACTCCCGGCTTGGACCTCTGCCGAAATGGAGGATTTTCAAATGTTTAGTAATTCAGACCAAACCAATGCAAACAAAGCGGAAGCGAGCGACATTGTCCAAAAAGTGCATGAGGAGATTGGCGACGATCTGACAAGCAGAGCCACTGGTGCTGACTTGTTGAGGGATGATATTGCGGCAGCTAAGGCGCTGCCCAGCCTGGAAATCGTCGATGACGGCAAACTGGACACAGCTTCTATAAAGCCGTTTTTCGACAAGCACTTTGACGAATTGGATCGCGACAAAGACGGAAGGGTCAATCAAGATGAGCTTGACCGCGCATTGGAAAGCGGTAAGTTCGAAGGTGATGATGCCGTTGTCTTGCTCACGGTGAGGGATCATTACACAGATGTTCTCAACGCCGAATACGGTGACGACAATCCCAATCCCAAACCTTACGATCCTTACGGCCTGACTGAGTTCCAGCTTGAGAAATTCGATGATATCCAGGCTCTCGACAAGCAGATAGTTCCGTCGCTTGCACGCGCTCAAAAATATGCGCAAGAGAATTTTGATGTGCTCGATCAGAACAAGGACGGCAAAATCGACCGCGATGAGGTCAAAAACCGGATTTACGATCGGAACATCTCTGCGCTGGAGCTGGATGAAGCGAACAATTTGCGCCGACGATACGGCACCATCTCACGAAGCGTGGAGGACAATCCCAAGAGCCAGGCGAACGAAAAGGGCGAAGCCATAGGCATGACGCGTGCCGACGTGGAGAGGTCGGTCGATGAATACAATCGCGATCATCGCCTCAGGCTGGCGGCGGAACGATCGATGGATTGGTATCTCGACAAGCAAGAGCGCATAGATGAACATCAGGACGAGCTGGCCGATGCGCGAGAAATCAAACAGCTTGCTGATGAGAAATTCAGTGCTCTCGATCGCGACCGAAATGATGCCATCTCCATGCGCGATCTGGAGTTTGCCAAAAACAATCCGGCTTTCACAGAGGCTGAGCGGAGAGTAATCGCAAAAATGATCGAGCACTTCAAGACTTTGCAGCATGTGAAAGCGTCCCCTGAAGGCAAACCCATGAAGGAGATCGATGAGGAAGCGATCAACGGCTTGTCCGAGTACATGAAGCAAGAATACATCTACAACGGCATTCAACCGTAGCGGAAAGAGAACGAGGAAATCTCCACTTTAGTTGGTTCGGACTGAAAAGTTATGCCGCCGCAAGCCAGCATCCGGCAGAGTGAGCAATCACCTGCCGATGCGGTTTTTCGAGCGTTGCATTGTTTTGCAAAGCAGTGAACATTATCCGCAGCGCTGACCAAGCAGTAAACAGTTGTCCGGAGCGCCGAACGCGCAGCAAACAGTGTCCAGAGCGCTTAACGTGCAGTAAACAGTGTTCGCTGTTTTGACCGCGCAGG
>DATNRC010000065.1:0-3506 GCA_036703705.1 Candidatus Obscuribacterales bacterium | reverse complement strand
CCGCCACGAAGTCGCGAGGCGTCTCCAGTGCCACCAGCATGTCGCATTCCCTGAGCAATTGGAAATATGTGTCCTCGGCAATTACGGGCGTCGCCAGGACAAGCGCTTTTGGATTGCGTGCTTTCACGTCTTTGAGCGCGGACAACTCTGTGACGGCAGCCAGAAAGAACGCCATGTCTTCAAGGGGAAGAATTTATCTTTACGTCGTCGTGCCTGCATAAATTTCGCAGCGAGGGTGTTTACAATAAGGCAAATCTAACAAAATCGCATTAACAAATGGTGCCTTGCTGTCCCGCTCGGCGCATTGGTCCTGTTTGCTCTTGTCCCGTTTACGAAGATGGCCACGCAAGATGCTACAGAAAAACTCTTTATAGCTCACGCAGCGCCTATTGGGGATGACTTCATAGTGCACTCGTTGGAGGACCATCTTAGGTCTGTAGGAAGATTAGCCGCGGAATTCGCATCCGCTTTCGGAAATAGTGACTGGGCATATGCTGCTGGTATGTGGCATGACCTTGGTAAGTACAGTAACGCATTTCAGCAGTACATTAGGAAGGTGACCGGATACGATCCTGAGGCACATCTTGAAGGACAACCTGGGAGAGTCGACCATTCGACGGCAGGAGCGATACATGCCATCGAGAAATGGGGTGCGCGCGGTAGAGTTCTTGCATACATCATTGCGGGACATCATGCCGGACTCGCTGATTGGCTGAGTGAGGAATGCGGAGCGGCGTCTCTCGCCCGTCGGCTTGAGAGGGCGCAGTTGCTTGACGCTGTAAAATCTCAAGCACCCCCAAGCGAAATATTGGACCTTGGAGCCGCTGCTTCGATTCCTCCGTGTCCCGGGAAGGCAGCCGCACTCTGGATTCGAATGTTATTTTCTTGTCTTGTAGATGCTGATTTTCTTGACACGGAATCGTTTATGGACGGCGGACGCGCGAAGATGCGTAAGGTCTGTAGACCGACTATGGAAGAGCTACTTGCGCAACTAGATGCACACCTGTCCGCGTTGGTTGGTGGAGCTGCTAGTACAAACGTTAATCGGTTGAGAGCAAACATTTTAAATGAGTGCAAACAGCGCGCAATCGAATCTCCCGGAATCTATTCGCTGACGGTTCCAACCGGCGGCGGTAAGACTCTCTCTTCAATGGCTTTTGCGCTCACTCATGCGCACACGCACAAAAAAAGTCGCATCATTTATGTAATTCCGTATACGAGTATCATCGAACAGACAGCGAATGTATTCAGAGGAATTTTCGGAGATCAGATCATTGAGCACCACAGCAATCTTGATCCAGAGAATGAAACAGCACAAAGCAGGCTCGCATGCGAAAACTGGGATGCGCCAATAGTTGTTACAACCAGCGTCCAGTTTTTTGAGTCGCTCTTTGCTGCTCGCACGAGCAAAGTGCGCAAGTTGCACAATATCGTAAATGGTGTGGTCGTGCTCGATGAAGCACAGCTCCTTCCGCCGGATTTCTTAATACCAATTCTCGACGTCATCGAGGAGCTGAGTCGTTCGTTTGGCGTGACGTTTGTGCTTTCTACTGCGACTCAACCCGCGCTTGAGGCGCGGCGAGGATTAGACTACAATTTTAAAGGACTGTCCAAAGTCAAGGAACTGATCGCAGATCCAATTGCATTACACGAGCAGCTTAGGCGTGTGGAAGTTGAGACCCCCGCCAATCTGACCGTAGGACGCGCCTGGGAGGAAATTGCCAATGAGTTGGAGAGTTACGAACAGGTTCTTTGCATAGTTAACAGTAGAGCGGACTGCCTGACGTTATACCGTTTGATGCCAAAGGGAACAGTGTATTTGTCAGCGCTTATGTGTGGCGAGCATCGCTCGAAGGTAATTGCTGACATTAAGGCATCGCTCAGACAGGGAGAGCCACTGCGCGTAGTGTCGACTCAACTTGTGGAAGCTGGAGTTGATCTGGATTTTCCTGTTGTTTACCGAGCCCTTGCTGGGCTCGACTCCATTGCGCAAGCGGCCGGAAGATGCAATCGGGAAGGACTGCTTTCCAGGGGACGAGTCGTTGTCTTTGTGCCGCCTACGCCTGCGCCGGCTGGACACTTGCGGCAGGCGGCGCAGTGCGGAAGGCAGATGTTGAGCAAAAGAGAAGGCGATCCCCTGTCTCCAGAGTCATTCCGGACGTTTTTTGAGCTGCTCTACTGGCAAAAGGGGAGCAAATTGGACAAGGAAGGAATAATCCAACTTCTCTCCCCGAATGATGGGCTGGAGATAAACTTCAGGACAGCAGCTTCGCGATTCAAAGTCATCGACGAGAATGCTCAAGCACCAGTGGTGGTGCGTTACGGTCCGTCCACCGAGCTGATTGAAATGCTTCGCCAGCTTGGCCCTTCGCGTTGGCTCCTGCGTCGTCTCCAACGGTTTGTTGTCAACATACCCAGATCGCTGCACATGAAACTCATGCGAGATGGAGATGTCATTGAAGTCCATTCCGGCATTTTTGTACAGGCATATGATGGTCTGTACAATGAGCAGACCGGACTTTCAACTGCGGATCTGACCGCATACGATCCCGAGAGTCTTGTTGTTTAGGAGGGAAAGATGTCCGTGAACAATGCAATCAAGCTACGAGTCTGGGGGGATTTCGCTTGCTTCACTCGTCCTGAGATGAAAGTGGAACGTGTCTCGTACGAAGTCATGACACCTTCTGCTGCTCGCAACATTTTGCAGTGCATCTTGTGGAAGCCCTCATTTGACTGGGTTGTGACTCAAATTGACGTGCTTAAACCCATTAGATGGGCGTTGATTCGCAGAAACGAAGTGGGCCAGGTGATACCCATGGGATCGGCAACGAGTGCAATGAAGAGCGGTACAGGACGCCTGGCTCTCTACGTCGAGGACGATCGGCAACAGCGTGCTGGGCTCCTCCTCAGAGATGTTGAATATTTGATTCACGCCCAGGTGCAGCTGACGCACAGGGCCAGCGCCGATGAGAACATCGTAAAGTTTATTGAAATCTTCAAGCGCCGCGCCGAGAAGGGACAGTGCTTCACACAGCCATACCTTGGCTGTCGCGAGTTCACTGCATATTTTGAGCTCGTGAACGGAGATAGCACAGAGCGGAAACCAATTGAGGACTCAAAGGACCTTGGATGGATGCTTCACGACCTGGATTTCACTGGTGAGGAAGTCATTCCGGGATTCTTTCATGCGCACCTCCAGTCGGGAAGGTTGCTCGTTCCCCGTTTCGATAGCCAGGAGATTTGCCGATGATTCTTCAATCACTTTGCGACTATTATTGGCGAAAGGCCAATTCGGGAGATGGAAATATCGCACCACAAGGATGGGAGAAGGTTTCCATTCCCTTCGTAATCGTCCTCGAGAATTCTGGAGAGTTTGTGGATCTAGAAGATACTAGGCTGGGCGAGGGAGCACGCAAGGCTGGGCGGCAGTTTCTTGTTCCGCAAAGCGTGAAGCGCACGGTCAAAGTCAAGGCCAATTTGTTGTGGGATAATTCGTCCTACGTCTT
>DATNRC010000064.1:0-4502 GCA_036703705.1 Candidatus Obscuribacterales bacterium | reverse complement strand
TTTGGTTCCAAGTTTTTGCCCATCTCCTGTGAGTGACGCCTTCAGCCAGTCCAAATATGGTTGGAGCCCCTCCACTATTGGAATACATATCATCTCAGGCACGTCGTATGAATGCAGTTCTCGGATTCTATTCTCCAGACTGTCCCAGAGTTTGAGCCGGCTTTTTATGACGAGCAAGCTCTCCTCATCCTTTTCAATTCTGCCTTCCCAGCGATAAACGGATGTAACAGAACGAACGATGTTGACACACGCTGCAAGCGATTCAGTGACGAGCTGGGCAGCTATCTCGTCTGCGGCTTCCGAGGGGCACGTAACGAAAACGACAACTTCATCTGACATTTGTTAGCTGCGGCTCCGTAAGAGCTCACGTCCTTGCTCCAGCGCAAACGAGCTCAGAATGCCGACGATACGCCGAAAGCTTTCGGGTTGCAGGCGCGGCATGCGATACCGCTTATGCATCTTAATCACCACCAATGGTATCGCGAGCTCCTCTGACACGAATTGAACGATGGGTTTCACCAGATGATCGTAACTCTCCGTCGCCACCGGCTCCAGGATACTTAGCGAAAGTTTGAGACGTTGTACCAAATCGTCAGAATATGCCTTTGAGGGGCCGCTGGCAAACACTTGCAAACCCGGCGCCTCCTGCCAGGTTGAGCCTAAAAGAATGATGGCAAGACCAACCTGACCGGCCTTTACTATGTCGCCAAGCGCGCGTTTGAACGGTGTATCGGAATACCAGCAGGGGTCAGCCACACAGCAATAATTGGTGAACAATGCGTGGGCGCCTGACATGCGATTGAGAACTGCGGCAATGCAGCCGGTAAAAGTATCTGGCTCATGAAATTCGCCGTCACGCCAGTAAGCGGTCGCATGAGGAGCAATCACCAGTACAGGAATTTCCCCGCCCAAAAATTGATAGTCCGGCTCGCCGGCAAGAGGAAATTGCTCGTATCTCTCCGCAAGATGATTCTCGTATTGCATGGCCCAGGGAAGAGGAGTTCCCAGCGGCTGTTCTTCGACCAGATAGTCAATGGCATGGTCTATGTCGCCAAATCTGGCTTGCGAATGTGAAATAACCCAGGGGCTGAAGGGAGATTGTCCGACAACGGTGACCATTTTTCCGCGCCGATGGGCGTAAAAAATCTCCATAGCGGCTGCGTAACTTGAGCGATGAATATTTGCCAGCAGGGCGTCGCACTGATCGATAAGATCCAGAGCCCGCTTAACCCTCATTTCCGTGATGTCGTAAATGAGCTCCGCACCTTCCAGCCCCTCCGCTTCCATAAACGCAAACTCGAGCGGATTCACCACTTTCAGGCCATAACGCGTAAGCTTAGTCATGGCAATCGTCCGCCAGTCCGATTCCGGTCCCTGACTCACCAATTCATGAGATTCTATAGTTCCGCCTGTCAGGTAAACTGATGACAACATGCCGGTTTCCGAATCTCCTCAAGCATGGGACACGTCAATTGTTTGCGAGATGATTACACGAGAGAGAACTCCCTGCTTCCCACTGAGCCGGTATCCCAAAAACGACCTCCATCAGTCCATTTGCTCACTATATACCACAGGACCAGAGATTCACGCGTTTGGTTCCCACCCATCTGAGCAAGCCAAAAGGAGCACCATGGCATATCCAGAACATTCGTCCGAAATATCGCCTGTGACAAACTTCAAACAGCATAGCCATATGCGAAACTTCGAGTTAAAAGGCGCATTAATGCTGGCAGTTGTCCTTGCTGCGCTCCTTGGCACTTCCATACTGACAGCATGCGCGCAACGGGAAGCGCTGGTCGGGCAGGCAGACGAGCGCCCGGCGGCAGGACCGTTCGGACGCTCGCGCCTGGCGGACGATGCAGCCAGTCTGGCGATTGACGATAGCGAAGCTATTCGGGCTCAGCAAAATCAGCTTGTCAAGGCACAAATCACAGTCCAGGCGCCGGTGAAAAAACTCTTGCCCGACGACACGCGTGGCATACAACATCAGAAATTCTTGATTTCCCTTTCCAATGGCACTACCGTCCTAGTCGCGCACAACACTGGAATGGCGCCCAGGGTGCCGATTAATGCAGGAGACGTGGTGCGCATACACGGCGAGTTCATCTGGAATAAGAAAGGCGGCTTGATCCATTGGACTCACCATTCAGACACGCCGCGACACAGCAGCGGCTGGATTGAATTCAACGGGCAGCGCTACGAATGAGTGAGTGAATGAATGAATGAATGAATGAAACAATGAATCAATGAGTGAATCAATCAACCAATCAACCAATCAGCGAACAACCAATCAATCAATCAATCAATCAATCAACCAATGACAGCATTTGGCGGCATCACTTACCGACCATCAAGCCGGCCATTTTCGGCGTCAAGAACCACTTCAGCGTACCGGGCCACGATGGGGGAAGATCGGCAGTGTCCACGCGGATGACACCGGCCTTTTTAAAAGGGATGTTGACTTCCGGACGTGCCCAAATGAGATCAGCAGCAATTCGCCCCACGTCGGGCTCATGCCCTACCAGGAAGATGTCCTCGTAGTTGTCGAACTGCTGCAAATATTTGAAAATCTCGGTCGACGTGCCACCGGGCGCCAGCGCTCCAGTCGTCTTCAACTCCTCACGCGCGCCCAGCACCTCGAGAATAATCTCCGCCGTTTGCTTAGCCCGCACAAGCGGGCTGGCGACTACAAGATCCGGCTTCGTGTTTAGCCGCTTCAGCGCGCTGGCAACGGCTTTTGTTTCTTCTTTCCCTTCATCTGTCAAGGGCCTTTGAGAGTCGTTGAGGATGGCTCCTCCGATTCGCTCGACAGCAGTGGCGTGACGCATCAAATAAATCTTCATGGTGGCATATTCTACAGGTGATTCTCTCCTTTGCCTTAACTCATCTTCCCGAAGCTGGCGACACCGAGCGTCAGGCTGGTAGTAATATTGATTGCGATGAGTCAAAAACCGCGCATCATTGGTCTTGACATTGGTGACAAGCGGATCGGTGTTGCCATCTCCGATCCCCTGGGTATCACTGCGGCCGGCATTGAAGCCATCGAACGCACGAATATGCAGCGCGACCTGGAAGCAGTCAGACAAATCTGCGAGCGCCACGGCGCCGTGGAGATCGTTGTCGGCCTGCCGCAAAACATGGACGGCTCCATCGGCCCCCAGGCTGAAAAGGTGCGGGCGTTCGGCAGAAAGCTGGCCCGTGCCACCGGGCTGCCTATAGTCTATGAGGATGAGCGTTTGTCAACCATCTCCGCCATTCGTACGCTGACGGTGCAGGGGGTAAAAACAGGAAAAAATAAAGCGCTGGTTGATATGCAGTCTGCCGCCATCATCCTGCAAAAGTTTCTCGATCGTCGCGAGCCGCCACCGTCAGCCTGATGCTTTCTCCCATTGGCGGACTGTTCTTGTCATGGACGAAGAAGGCATCGTCCGACTCAGCGGACGAAAAAGAGCCGGCGCATCCTTCTCTAATCGAAGCCTTTGCCGTGGGCGTCATCGCCGGAGCTATGGCACAGCTTCTCAAATTCGGCGTGGCAGCCCTGGGAACATTGCGCGTTCACCTTGCAGAGAGAGTACCACCGGATCTGGTGCTGCCCATGATGGGACTGATTGGCGGTTTGCTTTGCGGAGTGATTATACAGAAAGTCGCGCCTGACATTACGGGCAGTGGCATCCCCCAGGTGAAAGCGACCCTGCGGGGAACAAAGGCAATCGGATTGCAGCTCAAAGATTTGCTCTCAAAGCTCGTTGGTGGCATTCTCGCCCTCGGCTGCGGCATGCCCCTGGGAAGAGAAGGACCGACCGTACAGATGGGAGCAGCAGTCGCTTATTTGTGCAACAGGCTGGGCATCGGTCAAAACAAACTGGGACGCCATTTCATCGCCGCAGGGGCCGGAGCGGGCTTAGCAGCCGCTTTCAATGCGCCCCTGGCGGGCATGATATTTGTAGTGGAAGAGCTTGTGCGTGAGGTGAAGAGCCAATTCGTAATCGCGGCCGGTCTGGCCTGCTTCGGGGCCACGGTTATTTTGCGCCTCGTGAGCGTACACTCTCTGGACATTTCGCCACGCTCCGAATTTCCCGCTGTCGTTGTGACAGCGCAAGACATTCCTTCACTGGCCGTGCTTGGCATCATATGTGGTGCGCTGGGCGCAGTCTTCAATTCACTGATCATCAGAGGCTGCCTCTTGACGAACAAGGCATTCGGAAAAAACTTCCCGCTGCGCATAGGTCTTGCCGGCTTAATATGCGGAGTTGTGGTCGGCTTGATGCCGCAAGCTTTCCGCGATTTCGCCGGCATAAAATACATGTTTGTTGCCGCCGACCCAGGCCTGCAAATGGGAGTTACAGTCCTCGTGACAAACTTCATCCTCACCGTTTTGGCGTATGCGGCAGGCGCTCCTGGCGGGCTCTTTGGTCCAAGCCTCACGATTGGTGCGGCCCTCGGCTATTTGATGTCCACTGCTCATGGATTTCTCCCCGGCGGCTCAATCCAGTCGCAGTCTG
>DATNRC010000063.1:0-7811 GCA_036703705.1 Candidatus Obscuribacterales bacterium | reverse complement strand
GCTGACGGCCGCACGGAAATCAAACGTGCTCGCAATGCGCTGGGATCAAATCAACTTCGATCTAAAGACGTGGTACATTCCGGAAACGAAGAACGGCGAATCGCAGACAATCCCATTAACGGCCGAAGCAATACGTATACTGTCCGAAAGAAAGGACAACAGAAAGGATGGAAACCCTTGGGTGTTTCCCGCTGAGGACAGCGCCACCGGCCACTTGGTATCACCGCAGAAGTCGTTCAAGAAGATGCTAAGTCGCGCCGGCCTGAGTGATCTCCGTTTGCACGATTTACGCCGCACCATGGGCAGCTACCTCGCAATTCAAGGAACCAGCTCGACGATCATTGGCAAGGCGCTCGGGCATAAATCGCAGGCGGCAACGGCGATCTACGCACGGCTCACAAATGATCCTGTCCGGCAAGCGCTAGAGAATGCACAGGAATTCATTTTCGTTGCCGGCGGTTTGAAAGAGCCGGCAGGCCAAAACGTTGTGAGGATCACAAAGACAAAGAAGGCAGCCGCGAATAGTAAGCAAAGGAAAAAGAAGAATGAAGCTTAAACGAATGGAGAATGGTGCCTACTGCTTCCTTGTCGTCCTTGATCCCGAGCAGGAAGAAGTACGCTTCGGCACGATCGATCCAGGCAGCGTAAATCCTGATGAATTGATTCTGGTCCCTAAGAGCACGTTAGCCGGGTTGCTGTCTGAAGAGAGGAAGGGCGCTGCCAGAGAAAAGCATCAAACTGAAACCGAGTCAGCGGTTGATTTATTGGAACACCAGAATACTGGTGATGCTATGGCGGTATCAGGGGTGGTGCCACCAACCCGAGCAGTAGAGTCGCCAGCCGCCGCACCGATAGTCAAGCCTCGTCGTGACTACAGGGATGACGATCTGTTGACCAGGCGAGAAGCGGCTGAATATCTCGGTGTCGCTGAACAAACGCTCGCGATTTGGAAATCGAGCGGCAGGTACAACCTGCCATGCGTGAAAATCGGCCGCATAGTCAGATATCGAAAACGAGAACTGGATCAATTTGTGGAACGCTTAAAAATCGGCGACGGGTCAGAGAAGCGACGCAGACGTTGATTCGTCAGCATTAGCGGCGGAGCAAGGAATGGGTGAACTGAATGCCCGTCCTAATCATCATCGGCGGCACCACTTGATTTTGCCGCGCTGAAGCCAAAAGTGGGACTTGCACCCTATATTTCGCCACACTGAAGGATGCAGACTGACTGTTCCATCGAAGTGATCAAGTACCTGCCAGCATGGATGTTCGTCGTCCAGAAGATTCATGTGCAGCAATTGACCGCAACCGCAGGGGCAGACAAATGACGCATGCCAGGGCTCATCATCATCAAGAACAATGTACACAACATGATCACGTAGCACGCTCGGCAAATCGCCATCTACGTAGACGGTCCAAAATCGCCGGCCGAAAAAGTGCAGTATGCGGTTCCAGCATTTGCGAGCAAATCGAAGAGGTGTCCAGTTCATGGGTGCTCCTCAGCTCAATTCGGGAAGGCCCAAGAGCGGGATCCTGTCGCCAAAGCCAACATATGGCGAGAGCAAGTTGCATGGTTCGCCTTCGGGCTCGGGAAAGAACTCCATACTTCGCAGGCTGAATTCAAGACTCGCATAATTGGAGTTGGGTTCTTCCCGATACGGATGCAATCTGCTGAGGAACTCATGTACAGCAAGAGAAGCAATGTACATATTTACGGTTATTACTGCAGGTCTATTTTCCTGTACGCCTGTGATATAGCCATCTTTCAACTGTTGCTGATAGGCTTCCGGATCGTTACGAGCGAGCCCTGCGGCAGCAACCTGCTGCATATTCACAAGTCCTCTGCTTATCAGGCTGGACCTACCGGGTTGCAGGTAATGTACTGTGCCGCAAACTTCCCGAATTTCGCCAGTTCGCGGGCCTTCCGGAATAGCTTCGAGTCGAACGCCTAAATCGAAGTAAGGCAGAAGATAGTGCGTGGCCAGCGTGTTAAGGAGAAAGCGCCCGTCAACAGTATCCATGCAACCAAATGCAATATCAGCCTGAGAGACCTCGCGCACCGCTTCTGGAGTCCATAAGCTTTTTGCAATTGGAACTACCTTGGTTCCAAGTCCAATATTGGCAATCCTCTCGGCAAGCACGTCTACCTTGAAGCGTTGTCGACGCGCATCGTCCATGTAGGTATTGGGAATGCGATTGAGATTTCGATCGGACATTCGATCCGGATCTACCAAGACGAGTTCTCCTACGCCCAGCCGAACAAGCTGCTCAATGACCGGGCCTCCAGTACCACTACAACCAATCACTGCGATACATAACTGCTGTAGTTCTTGGACTGTTTTTTCACCAAACAATTGTGCGTGCGAAGCTGCAAAGCTTTGCTGTTTGGAAGCGGATGTATTTCCATGCCAGATGTGTATGTCATTCCCCACCACCATGATCCGCTCGATGGCGGTAAAGCTCGCGCGACCCGGGGCGTAGTACCTACCGAAAAGTTGTCCGTTCGGGAGCATGACTGCGCTTCCATGCGGCATGTCGGCTTCCAGCCAGCCATGCACCGCGGGCATCAGCGCTTCATCGGCAGTATCATTAATATCAGAAAACTTTCGGTGCGCTGTTCGGTGGCTGTGTATTTTGATAATGGAAAGCTTTTTCTGCTCTGCGCGTTCAAGCGCTGGGACCAGAGAATCTGTCGACCATTTGACGCTGACAGGTGTTCTTTCGAGGCAATCCGTGTATGGAATGCAAATTAACTCACGGACCAACAGCCGATGACGTCGGGTGCCATCGCTTCTGGAGCACAAGGCGATGGCTACAGCTTCCTTGCCATCGGGTGGAAATAGAAACGCACGCAATTCCTCATGTTGTTGTGCGGTCATTGTGAGGGTTATGGCTTTCATCTCTCGAACTCCCGTTGCAACCAGTCTTCGATCAATTGAACTTGAGTCTCAAGGCAGTCAAACCCGGGCTTCCACGGATTTTGCGCAGTCCTGTGGCGAGACCATTGTTGAAACGGCTTCCCGTCAATCGTCTGGACTGTTTCCGTCCTTGCAATGGGCCGTCCATCTTTCCGAGCCAACGGGGGATTGAAGTACACCATGTCAAGTTGTTCAATCGGATAGCCGGCGGAAATCCGTATTGCGGCAGTGACCTCGGCGTGGTTGTAGCCATCACCAGTGGGAAAGCGGTAAATGAGTACCCATTTGGAACCATCGGAAATGGCTTCCCAATCAAGGCCATAATCGTCCAGGAACTGGATGTCAGTCTCAGAGAGATCAAACTGGCGCCTCATGGTCATTAGCCCTCAGTTTGATCTCGGGGCAAGGCCTTGAATTTTTCGACTCCGGGTTCACGCAAGTCGACGACTTCATCTAAGTCGACCTTTCGTGGACGCTCGCCAGAAATTTTCACTCTCAGAGTGTAGTTTTCCGGAGGCAGGAGCCCGGCAATTTCCAGCACTTGCCGCCCAGTAATCGTCGGCGACAAAATGATGTAGGGATCCCCGTTTATTTTTATCCGGTAGCCCTTTTTGCTAAGGGGAGGACGCCGCCGATCCCGCGCAAACTCCTCAAGGTCGATTACAAAATCAACCTCCGGCTCTTCACAAACCGGTCCGCTGCTGTCAAAGACTTCTACATTGTGCTCATTCATATGGGCTTCCTCAAGAAAACAGGATGGTATTCCAAAGCAAGGCACCCGAGAACTCAATTAAGAGCCGCGCGGGGACTGCGTTTTCGCTGTTTTGTCAGCTACACGACAATATTAGCACAACACTTGGCAATGTAAAGTACGTAACCAAAAATCCGTAAAGCCTCCAACAACTTGCCTTTTGTGGAAAATATGTCATAATGGAAGTGGTAACACGAGCATTAACTTTCCTTAATGCACCCAGGGAGGTCGGATGAGTTTAAGTGGAAGACTTCAGAATTGCCGAACGCAAGCGCGTCTCACCCAGCAACAAGTGGCTGACGTGCTGCACGTTCCGCGCGAATCGATATCTATGTGGGAAAAGGGAAGTCGAGTTCCAGGATTACGTCAGCTAGAAGATCTGGCTCGATTGTATAGCGTCAGCGTTGAGTACTTGCTCGGAAAGGAAGAACTCATCGAAGGAAGGTTTGAGCGAGAAGTTCTGTGCCGTGGGCTAGTCAATCATCCGGCAGTGCATATGGAACTGTCGAAGTGGTTCGAATTTCTTGATGAGTGGTCTGAGATAGTCGAGTCTGCCGGTGTTACCTGGAACAATGCTGGTAAGCCACCAAAGAAGCTCGATAGAGGTCCTGATTTTACCGACAGTCGAGCGGCTCCGACTTTGGCGTCGGAAGCGCGCGCCGTCTACGAGTTGGGGACGGATGCAATTCCTGACTTGTACTCATTTTTGGATGAGCAAGACATATTAGTGTGCAAAGCAAATCTGGGAGACTGGTCTGATCCAGCGCAGCCAGGAATTTCTGGAGCCTTTCATAACCATCCTAAATTGGGCTACTGCATACTGGTGAATGCTCAAAATTCCCTTGGCCGGCAAGCATTCACGCTTGCGCATGAATTTGCTCATGCTCTGTTTCACTACAATAGCCGTTCTTTAATCAGTATCCGCAAAGATAGCTCTCCTCGGGAATATTTCGCTGATGCATTTGCCACGCACTTTTTGGTGCCAACCAGAGAGTTAAACAAATTGATTGATAATTGGGGTTGGAAGAATCGCATCGATCCTCATAAGGCAATTGAGTTGGCGTACGTCTTTCGGGTAAGTTATGTCTTCATGCTTTATCGTCTGCGCAACGAAAGGCACATAACCGAGGAGCAGAGGGCGCAGTGGGCAACGCTCAGTCCAGGGGCACTGGCTCACCAGTTAGGGCTCGATCCAGAAGTATTTCACAAGCCTGGAACTGAAGCTTTGAACATGAATCGGTATCCAGCATCAGTTCTCCAAACTGTTAGAGATCTGATTCGTCAGGACGAATTATTTGTATCGCAAGCAGCAGATCTTCTGGATGTTAGTCAGGCTCAGATTCAATCTCTGCTGCTTAGTGAGCCAGCCCAAGCCACTGAATCCGAACAGAAAGAAGCTTGTGAATTTGCTTTTTAGCGAAAGTGAGATGATGCCCATTGATGGATGAGCTGTTGAGTAAGAACTGTGTCATAGATACCAGCTTGCTCTCAAACTTTGTGTTTACGGGTCAAGCGAATCTGCTTCAGCAGTTCCTCGGCGGTCCCGTTTATATTTCTCCCGCAGTCTTAGATCCCGCTGAAACACTCCTTCCAAACTTATATGCAATATCTCCGCGGTGCGAGTTCCTCAAACCTTTGCACGAAGCACTCATAAATTCGAACGAGCGCTATGCACCGGCCGCTCCCTTTATACAATCGTTCGCCCTTGCAATTGGAACGTTATGGCAACCAATCGAATTGACGGAGGACGAACTGGTATTAGCGAGTCGCTATAGTGATCGTTCGATTTGGAATGAAACGACAGGTGTCGATGGTCGCTTCAAGAAACGTGGGCTTGGCGATGGAGAAGCTGAAGCGTGCGCTGTGGCAGTCTCAAGGGGTTGGACATTATTGCTGGATGACCAACCCGCAGTGGAGCTATTAAAAGGACTCGGCTTGCGCGTTCCAATCGCCAGAACATGCCGCTTACTTCAACATGGTGTCGAAAAGGACTATCTATTATGTGAAGAGGCGATGAGGCTATTCAATTGCGAGATAGTCGATAAGTATGGCTTCCATGCAAGTCGCGCAGGAGGAGCTGAACGACTATGGTTTAGATGCAACCCACCACGGTGTGTCTGGGAGGCGGCATAGTTGCCTAGGCGCTGAAGCAGGCAGACGCGTCGGCGCTCGCGTTGGATCGCGTTTAGAATAGGCAAGAATAGGTGTATGACGGAGTAATCGTACAGTGAGGAGTCCCAGGCAACAGATTTCGCATTTCTTGAAAACAGGCCATTCGGATGTTCTACCGCAGGGATGGCCGGGTGAGAACTGGCTGGTTCAAGCGCAAACCGCCGACAAGGCAATGAGGCAAGCGCTCATTGAGGAAGTACAGCGGCGTTCGCAGGGATTGCCGACGCCGGAAGTGCCAATCACGAACCACGATGCCTTCACGAGGAGTAAAGTCTCACCCATGGTCAGTGGACTTTTTGCGGAGAACGAACGGCGCAAGGTTTTGGAGATGCTGGAAAAGTCTGTCGTCTTTTTGACTGCGGATAACATCCTAGAAGTGTTGCAGCGATGTTCGCTGAGCACGTCGTGGACGATTGCCAACCTCTATTTGGGCAGCATCGGCGGAGAGCTTTTGGGAAAGAAGGCTTCCTTGATCGTCGGGTTCAGTGAGGAGACGACTTGCTATGTGTCCCACGAGTACTTTCGTCAAACTAATCGTTTCGCCGACTTCGTTGTGCATGAAGCCGCGCACGTTTTCCATAACTGCAAGCGGTTTACCGTCGGTCTCCCAGAAACGCGAACCAAAGAGTTTCTACTGAATATCGAGTTTTGCCAAAGGGAGACATTCGCTTACGCTTGTGAGGTGTATAGCCGAATCTTGCAACTTGCGGAAACCCGAAGAGAGCGGTTGCAGCTTCTCAAGCAGGCTCTCGATGAGTTCATTCCGCCCGACCATAAAGTTGATCTATCCAAATTTCATGCAGCCCTCGGTGATGCCTGTGAAGCAAGGAATGGCTGGAATAAGATCTTACAAGTGTGTGCGCCGCCAAAGCGAGTAAAACCGAGGCTAGAAGCCGTCTTGGCAAATCGGACAGGCGGTTGATCACGCAGGCGGCGCCGATCCTTCGAGCTGCTGCAACTTATCTTGTTCGACGGCGAGTTCTCGTTGAGCAGCTTCGAGATTCTGCCGCTGGAAATCGCGGTAGTCGATAAGCTTGTTCCGTTCGACGTCGCTGATATAGGGATCGGCGATCTTGGCTTCGAGCTGTGCGATCGTGTTGTTGCAGTGGTCGATGATTTTGAGATTGCGATCGATTGCCAGCTTCGTGAAATAGATATCCTGCCGGCGTTGTTCGTCGTCGCGCGCTCTTTGTTTGCGCTCTTCTTGTTCCATGAATTTTCGCCAGGTACTCGGATTTCCGCCTGGGAAGCGGTACTGCAGCGGGATGTACGGATTATCGGGATCGCCCGCAGGAGGAGCCGGTGAATCGGCGTTATTGGGACTGGAAGATTGGGGCGTCGTCGGATTTTCTTGGTGAGGCTGTTGCCAATTCTTCTGAAGATCTTTGATGCAGTTGCGCGCGGCCATGCCGGCCCAACCAAATATCAGGATCGCAGCGAGAGCGGTGAGGCCGGCCATGGCCAACCGCCACCGTAAACGGTCTTCGTTTAGAGCATGCGCCTGTTTCAGTGCGTCTTCGGTTGCGCGCTTAGCTGCGTCTGCAGCTTGTTGCTGTTCAGCGGTTTTGCGGGCGGCTTCGGCGGCCGCGCGCCGTGCATCTTCCTCGGCCTTGCGTTGGCGTTCTTCTTGGCGCCGTCTTGCCTCCGCCTCTGGATCGCTCGTTTGGCTATAAGCTCCGCCGGCGGCCTGCGATGAGCGGCGATGTGTGCTGTCTGCCTGCGTCTGTGAACCCGGGGTTGGTGCCGGTTGGCAGGCGCATAAAGCGCCTGCCTTGTGGTCACGCTCAAAGTGATTCTTCAAAACATCGAAAGCATTGTTGATTCGCTTCAGTTCTTCCTCCGCTTCCAGCCGTCCGGCTGCGTTTTGCATGCGGTCTGGATGCCAGACCATGACTAGCAGGTCGTTGAAAAACACCGTTTTTGGTGGCGCTCCTTTGGGGCCCAGCTGTTGGAGGAGTGCCTGTCATCTT
>DATNRC010000062.1:0-14964 GCA_036703705.1 Candidatus Obscuribacterales bacterium | reverse complement strand
GCGAACGTCAAAAATGAGAGTCGTTAACTCATAGGGCTTGAAGTCAAGCATGTACTGAGAAGCGGGGCGAGGAGCAAGCTCGGCAATGACATTTCCGTCAAGCCGGCATTTAAATGCCTTTGCCGCCTCAAAACCAATTGTCATCGAACACTCCTGCCTGACACCTGTCACATTCAACAAGCGAACGACTACCTTCTGCTTTTGCGATTGATAGAGGGCCGAAATGCGAATTGCGTCGTTGCTCAAATGCAAGAGCGACTGACCCTCTTGGGCAGCCAGTCCTCGGCCGAGAACCATCCAGGCCCGCCCCTCGAACTGCTCACTCAATTGGTAGGCCGCGATTACCTGCTTGTCATCATCGGTGGTGGCGGCAGAAGTTCCATAGGAAGTCGCGTAGCTAAGCGGAGCCCAGCCGTATGTGGCAAAATTCTTCCCCAGACAATTGGCGCCGGGGGTGGAAAGCGACGGGCCGGCTCCCCCGCCGCGGCTTCTCAATCTCGGCCGCGACAGCCGCGACACAGCTCGCAATACCGTGAGGCAAACTTCGCTTCCGTTGACGCCGTATTCCGGAAGTCCCTTGTTCAAAAACAGCTGGTCGTTGGTGATAAAGAATCTCTGGCAAGGAAAACGATCGATAGGGGCCTCGTGACCCAGCTCTACGGGAAGAGAATTTTCCCTGTTTGTTGCAGCGCGCCTGACGACGCTGAAATGATTTTCCGATACCGTCTCATCTACCGCTTGCCCGGTGTCAAACACGACTTCCAGCCGATGGTCCCGAGATTGGTTGTCCCACGCTGTCTCAAAAAAGAGTATGGGAACTCCCTTTTTGAGAATTATCTCCGTTGTGATGAGATGTTTTTTGAGATGTTTCGATCGTTTGTACTCCCCCGGTGCGGATGGAGGCTTAACTTTCGGCGTCGCGCTTGCTTCCTCCATGGGCGGCAATTCAACAGCGCTCTCCGGAATTGCGATCTCGTATTGCAAAAGCAACGAGCCAACAAGCGGTCCTTTTTGCCCTTCCTTAACGCCTGCCAGTTGCGATACCACCGCGATGTCGCCAGCTACGGGATCGAAATTATAAGTATCGCCTGCATCCGCTACATCGCGGAAGAAGTGCTTCAAATTGAACTTTCTTCCCTTGCCCTCAGCCCCCAACCAATTGACGCTCAAATCGCCGCTTTGCTCTATCTCAACTTGCATGAATTGATTTTGGATTTTGCGCGCTGCTGTTTCGACGCCATGAGAAAGCATCTCCCATTTCGCATTTTTGGCAGCGCTCCCGTTCCAATCGATGCCCATGGCTGCAAAGGGCGGGATTCGATCGGCCCACACCCAGCCCTCGAACATGGCCACTTTCCTTTCAACTGGCTCTTCGCCGGTGGCCGTAAAAATGTACGATTCGCTTAAGTGTCTACTTAGCTGAATGCTTGCTTCCTCAAGCAATTCCTTAAGATGTTTCGCTTCTTCCCCAGGTTCTACCGCCCATTGGAAGCGAACGGGCTCATTGAGATAATCGCGCGACAGATTGAAGACATTCAAACGATCGAGAGCGGCAGCAGGATCTGCGACCATATTTTCTCCGCGCGCAAAGCGCACAGGAACACCCTCTCCACTGGCGGCAATGGCTTCCGCCGCTTCTTTCTCCACAGCATCGAGCACATGATGAAAGCGCTTTGTTCTCGTCACCATTTCCAAATGCACTTCATCGACGCTGCATCCGCAAATGCTGTCGTGCGGATGATTTTGCAGCAGCAATTTCCAGGCGTGACGAAGCTCTGCAAGCGGATAGTCATTCACTCCCGTGATGCCCAGAGTGGTGAGCAGCGGCTCGATTAGCCGTGTAATGCGCAATTCCTGCTCCCGGTTTGCCCGCTTGAGGTAAAGGCGGGAGGAAAGCACTCCTTGAAGCATATACGCTCGCTCGTATTTGAGCGTCGCGGCATTATCCCGCAGCTCACCGTCAACGATGGCAATGGCGCGGGATTTATGAACGCTCTTCACCAGCCGATCGGCAAAAGTCTCAAGCGGCAGAACGGACAACACCACCTCTTTTTCAGCACTACTTCTGAGCGCCTGTTCAGTTTCGCTCAGGACTCGCGCAAAACGCACTGGTGGCGCTATGTGGTCCGCACCGACAGGAACCAGCACATCCGTCTTGATCTCCAGCCAGGGCGAAAGTCGCTGAGCGATCTCCTCCGGCGAGTGCAATGAATGAAAAAGTGTCTGGTAGTACCCGCGGTGCAAGTGATAGGCCAACACTTTGCTGCCATCGGCACTCTGCCAGAAAAAGAGCGGTCCTGCCTTTAAGTCGGGCACGCCGCGCCAGGCAAATGCGGTTTGAATGCCAAACCCCTGAAGAAGGCGAGGCAAATCATATGAATGCCCGAATGTATCAGGACAGTAGCCAACCATGCACGGCGCGCCGTAGGCGCTCGCCACCTCCAGACCGATCTGGAGATTGCGAATCAAGCTTTCGCCGCCGACAAGCATCTGGTCGGCGAGGACATACCATGGTCCGGCACTCAGCTTGCCGCTTGCCATGGCGCTTTTTATGCGCCGAGCCAGTGACGGATCGACTTCGGTGACATCTTCCAGTATGAGCGACTGTCCATCGAGCAAGAAGCTGGGGAGGTCGCCCGACTCCAATTCATCGAGCACCTGGCGCACGACGCTCACAAGCTGGGTGCGAAACGTCTCGTAGGGCAGGTACCACTCACGATCCCAGTGAGTATGCAGATAGAGGCACAGCTCGCGACCCTTCGACATTTCAGTCTCTCACCAGCGGTGCGAGCACTCTGATGCTGTTGTCGAGAGCATCGCCAAGATCTTCTACCTCGTCGCCGATAAATTCGTCATCGAGGTGGATGGAAAGAGTGCCCTGGAAATCATACAGCTTGAGCGCCTCAATCAGCTGCCGCCAGTCGACCTGTCCTTTTCCTGGCATTCGATAACGCCACCAGAGCGGACCAAACATGCCGCTGTCGGTGAGAAGATCGCGGTTAATCTCAATGTCATGCGCTTCTACATGATCAATCGCCGACGCCAGCCCGGACAGAATTTTCAGATAATCGATGCCCAGCCAGATGCAATCGGCGGGCGAAAAGCTGAGACTCAAATCCGGCACGCTGGAGACCAGATCGCGCCAATCTTGCGGTTCCATCGCTTTCCATTCCTTCAAGGAATGACCGCGGAACTCCGCCGGCGTGGCCAGCCTCAGAAGCACCCTCACGTTGTGCTCCGATGACACGTCGCTAACTGCTTTCAATGCATCTTCGGCATTTTGCTTCCAATCACCATTCTTGCCGGGCATCATGGAAAGGGAAATACGGCGGCAACCGACAGCATCAGCCACCGCGGCCAGTTTTGCCGCCATTTGTATGAATCTCTTCGCCGACTTCTTGTCTTCAGGCTCCAGGCAGAAGTCAAGATTTAGACAAGCAACATTTACGTTGTGCGTCTCACAGAGCCGGCGAACCTGCTTGAGGTAGTCCTTTTCGCTCTTGTCCAGCGCCTGCTTGGCTTTGGCCCCGGTTGCAAAGGGTTGAAAAGAGTACTCCACGCAAGACAATCCGCGCCGCACAGCTAGCTCAACGGCGCCGTCGAGACCGCAACCAAATCTGGTGGCATCAAAGCAGAGACGCATGCTGAAAAGTTTACCAGACTTAGAAACGCAAGTAGAAAGTGGGCATTAAGCTAAAGGCTCAGCAAATAATCTCGCCGCACTTGCGGGTCTGTAATGTCGTTGAAGTCCATGCGCGTCATGCGCCTGACGGTGAAGTCGCCGCCCCGCAAGAGGGACAACGTAACTGAAGTGTTGGGAGTGCCCACGATAAGGTCGTAAACCTCTTCTTTCGTCAGACCATTCGTAGGGATGCCGTCCACAGCCACAATAACATCGCGCGGACGAACCCCTTCTTGAGCCGCCGGCGTGCCTGGGAATACTTTGTTGATGACGGGCAGGTGACCGAAAGTCATCATGAACTTAACACCAATAATGCCGATTCCGGCTGTCGCCTGGCTGGAAAGCGTGTCCTTTTGCGCCCTCGATTTCAACGCTCGCTTCTGGTCCATTGCCGCGTTGCCTGGTGCCGCAAGCACGCCGGATTGCCCCTCGCCGGTGTTCGCCCGCCCCACAAGGCTGGGTTTTGGCTGAGCAGGAACAACTTTGTGCGAGTGCTGGACACCGCCTTTAAGCGTCGTCGGCTTCTTTTCCACCGGCTTGTCGAACTTAGGCGTGTCAGGCTTCAGAAGCGGCACGCCGGACTCACCAGCCAGAGCCATCGTCAGGGGACAGGTGAAAGCCCACATCAAGGCAACTGTCCACAAGGACCAGGTAACTCTCAAGACACGATATCGAAAGGATACGAATCGATTTGAACTTAAGCTCATGTGTGTCGACCGTTGCCCGTGCATACCCATCTATACCAAGCATAACTGAATTCACGCAATTTATTGCAATCGCCCCCCGCTTAATCAACGTCGGTCCTCCGGGGCGCGAACGACTTCCTGAGATCGTCCCATACAGCCAATCCGAACTAATGCTTAAGCTCGGGCTGCTCTTCAATCAAGCGTGATAATCTGAGCGCAAATTAGCATGGGCTGGAGGAAGATGCCGTGAATAAGGTTACAGTTATCGGTGCGGGATTCGTCGGCAGCACAGTGGCGCAATATGTCGCCGAGAAGGACCTGGCAGACGTCGTCCTGATAGACATTCCGGACCTGGAAGGTCCGGCGCAGGGCAAATCGCTCGATCTGATGCAGGCAGGACCAATCAACGGCCATTCGCGATCGCTCACGGGAACAAGCGATTACGCCCATTCAAAAAATTCGGACATCGTCGTCATAACGGCGGGAGTGGCGCGCAAGCCAGGCATGACGAGAGAAGACCTGCTCAAAATCAACGCCGGCATCGTGCGCGACGTTGCCGAAAAGGCTGTCAAGCAATCCCCGGATGCAATTTTCATAGTCGTGACCAATCCGCTGGACGTCATGACCTATTTGACCTGGAAAACGACCAAACTTGATCCCAAGCGCGTCATCGGCATGGCGGGCGTCCTTGACAGCGCACGCTTCCAGACTTTCATCGCCATGGAATTGGGCGTCTCTTGCGAAGACATAAGAGCAATGGTGCTCGGTGGTCACGGCGATCTGATGGTGCCCGTGCCGCGCTACTCCTCGGTAAACGGCATCCCAATTACGGAGCTCATAGGCCAGGACCGCATTACTGCGCTGTGCGAAAGAACGCGTGACGGTGGCGCGGAAATCGTCAAATTGCTGAAAACAGGCAGCGCCTGGTACGCGCCTGGGGCGTCTGTCTGTCAGATGGTGGAAGCCATCCTCAAAGACAAGAATCGTCTCTTGCCATGCGCTGTGTATTGTCAGGGCGAATACGGATTGAAAGACGTATACGTCGGTCTGCCTGCCATTCTCAACCGACAGGGATTGAAGAAAATCGTCGAGCTTAAGCTCACCGACGAAGAAAGCGCAGCGCTCAAGAAATCCGCTGATTCCATCAAGGAAAACATCAACGTGATGAACCAGCTTCTGGTGGCCGTGTAATTTTCACCGCAAAACCTAAGCGCGTCAATGCTTCCCAAGTATTGACGTTGCTTGGCACACCGAAGCTATGAAAATGAACCCTGCAAGGTTCAAGACCTCCTTGCTTGGGCGTGGGGCTGAAAGTGCCACGTCTGCATGCGTTGATCTTTAGGTGTCTTCCTTGTTGGCATTTTTCTTTGAACCATATAAGGTTCAAAAACATAGCTAATGGGCAGCGCTGATGCTATGAGGCGCGAATATTAAGATGCTTGCCAACAGCGCCGGCAAGCCTTCGACGCTCAATTGTTGAATCGGTCGTAATTCCCAGATGTCATACGAGTACACTTTGGTTTGAAAGCAACAGGACTTACTAGTAACAGGAACCTCATGATGAACAAAGCGCGCGTGTGGCTTGGATTTCTCAGCTACAGTTTTCTTTTCTTCACCGTCTTCATTGGCAACAGTGCCTGTGATTGCAATGACAATAATTCCCAGGGCTTCACTTTCATTCCCGGATATGGCCCTGTGCCAAATTCGGTCCTGTCTCAATTCGGAACGCCGCGCGCAGGCCATGGATTCTTGACAGTAACGGGCATTGTGCTCGGCCCCGAAGATGACAATGGGGCAAATCCGAAAAAGGGCATTTTTGAAGCAATCCAGACAAGCTTTTATGGCGGACCGGAAAGCGACAACGGCATGAATCCGAAAAAGGGATTCGAGGAGCAAACTGAGCGTCAATCGAATGTCGAGACTAAATGCTTTTATGGTCCGGAAAACGACAATTTGATGAATCCCAAGAAGGGCGAAGAAGAAGGGCCCAATTAAGGCATTGAAGTTGTAGCCCGCGGGTCATATTCAAGGCTGGCGTTTCATTCCGTTGTTATAATGGGCAGTCAGAGATGTATTTCTGCCTGGCATTTTCCTCTGAGCAGCCTTTTCAAGCGGCTACTGCCAGGAACGGCATTTAAGAAGGCGGAGGAGGCGACGTCACGAAAACCTATGCTGCACAGCCGAAAATTTTTCAACAAAGCGATTAGTTTCTCACTGATACCGTATATAGTGTCGGCCATTCTGTGGCCTCCGGCTCCTGCGTCGGCGCTTGAGACTTCACCTGCAGCAACCACGGCTGCATCGAGTGAGTTTTCGCTCGAGCCCGACACCAAAGAGAATCAAAAGGAGCGAAAAGAAGTCGAGAATTTCCTCAAGAACATCGAAGAGCAGTGGAATGCTCACAACCTGGAAGGCGTAATGAGCCAGTATGCCGACGAGTACATCAACAATGACGGGCTCGACAAGAAAGCTGTTGCTGCTCTGACGCAGGAGTTCTGGTCGCGGTATCCGGATGCGAAATCCTCTTCCAAAACGAAAGAAATTCGCATTGACGGACAGTTTGCCACGGTCGAATCGCGCGACATGGCTACCGGCACGACGGACAAAGAAAATCAAGACATAGGCACAAAGGGTGAGCTGAATTCAATTTCCGAGGGGCAGCTCTATCTCAAGAAAATAGGCAGCAACTGGAAAATCATCGGCGACCGCATCGATTATGAAAAGGTGCGTGTTTCTTTTGGCCTTGCCAAGCAGCTCAACGCCAACTTTTCCGCCCCCGAGCAAGTGAAGTCGGGTCGCCAGTATTCAGCCAAGCTTGAAGTTTCGCTTCCGGTGGGACTTTCAGCCGTGGGCTCCATCACCAGCCAGCCGCTGCAATACCCGCAGCCGCAACCGAATGATTCCTGGCGCCCGCTCGATGGATCCACTCTCGAACGCGTAATGCCGGCCAATACCAAAAATCGAAATGAGCTCTTGATGGCCACTCTGGGCATTACCAACGCCTCGCGCAGCCATTTGATGGGCATTACAGTGCTTACAAGACGCCTCAACGTGGTTCCTGAAACCACCGACGAGCCCGCCGTAAAAAAGGAAAAGACCCTGACCAGTGAGAAGTCTGCAATTGAAACTTCTCAAGAAAAGAAGGATGAGAAGAAGGACGCTGAGACCAGCGAAGAGAAGAAGGACGCAGCACCCGAAGCAGACAATAAAAAGCAAGAAGTGAAAGAAGCTCCGAAAAGCAAAGACAACAGCAGCGACAGTCCGAGCACCGCTCCCAAGGGTAAGAAAAGCCGCAAAGGCAAAACTGCCAGATAGAACTAGAATATTGACGGCAAACGATTAACTGCCGGTTGCCGTTTTACGCATCAACGGACGGCAATCGCCGCCTATAAGCGTCCCGGAGGGGCGACAGAGTGAGTGATTCGACTGTCAAAACCGGATCAGCAAGTATGATCAAAAGCTGCATCGCTCCGCTTGTAGCTCTTCTGATTTGCCTCGCCATCGATCGATTAAGCAAAGCCTGGGCGCTGGCGAACCTGCCGTTGAGTCATCCGGTTCCGTACATTCCCGGCCTACTCAATTTCACTCTGACGACAAATACAGGTGCGGCTTTCAGTATGGGTCACCAGAATGGCTTGCTGATGACGATCCTGGCTACAACGCTCACTACTCTTTTATTTGCCTGGATCTCAAGCAGGATAGCTCGCCGGGAATTGATTCCACTCCCCGAGCTTCTGGGCATCGGTTGTCTTTTAGGTGGCTCGCTGGGAAATCTCATCGACCGTTATATGCTCGGCAGAGTGACTGATTTCCTGGACATCGCGCTCTTTCCTTTCCCCGTCTTCAACTTCGCTGATGTTTTTATCGATGTTGGACTCGCCCTCATACTCATCGCCAGAATGCGCTCGCCAAGCCATGCCTGTGCCCAAGCCGAAGTTGTGAGCGCAAAAGATAAAAGCGAAAAAAGACAAAACCTTGCTGAGTCTTCCGAGTGATGGAATCGTCAACCGCCGGCGATACCATTCAATTAATCGTCTCCGCAGAAGAGGAGCGCGAAAAAGGGGGAGTAAGCTTGCCTCAGCGGCTCGACAACTATCTGGCGGCGAGGCTGCCAAATCTGAGCAGGGCAAGAGCACAGAAGCTCATCGAGTCCGGTTTCGTACTCGTTGACGAACGCCCGGCAAAAGCAAGCCACCGCTTAAAAGGTGGGGAGATCTTGAAAGTTACCGTTCCGCCACCCGAGCCGCTGGAGCTTGTGGCGGAGGACATCCCTCTTTCAATTGTCTATCAGGACGCAGATCTGGCTGTTGTAAACAAAGCTTCCGGTATGGTCACACACCCGGGAGCCGGCGTTTCGAAGGGAACACTGGTAAATGCGCTGCTCAGCCACATAGGTGAGTCTCTGGGCGGCATCAACGGCACTCTGCGTCCCGGCATCGTCCATCGCCTGGACAAAGACACCTCAGGACTGCTTGTGATTGCCAAAACGGATGCCGCATTGAGACATCTGCAGGAAGAAATCAAGGCGCGCAAAGCGCTTCGTCGCTATATCGCCCTTGTGGAAGGCGTCATGATGCAAGACGACGGAACAATCAGCCAACCGATCGGGCGGCACCCTACAAGACGAAAGGAGATGTGGGTTGTGCCCAATGGCAGACCGGCAACAACTCACTACAAGGTGATTAAGCGTTTCCAACGATTCACTTTGCTGCAATTAAATCTGGAAACAGGACGCACACACCAGATTCGCGTGCACATGTCCTATCTCGGCTTTCCTGTGGTCGGCGACGTCGTATACAACCGTAAAACAACTGGAAGTCTTTCTCAGCGCCACAAGCTAGGGCTTCTCGGCCATGCATTGCACGCGGCTCAACTGAGTTTTACTCATCCCACGACCGGCAGACTGTTAGAATTTGAAGCACCGTTGCCACGAGACTTTCAAGCGCTCCTAGAGGCGCTGTGATTGTTTCTCAAGCGACGATTCAGTTGACCCTTCTCCGAGAGAGAACACATCGAAGGGACTATGATGCGCAATCCTAATCTAACCCTCGGCTTAATAGTGTTGTTGCTGGCTGTTGCCGCCACAACCTGGGTGCAAAACACGCAAAGCGTGGACTTTCAATTTATGACTTTCAGCGTGCAGTTGCCTTCTTCCGTGCTTTACATATTGCAGTTCGTGCTCGGGGCCGTCGCTGCCGAAAGAGCCATTTTCTTCCTCAACAGGAAAAAGCAGGTGAAAAGCGGCAAAATCCAGGTGGAATGGCAAAAGCAGGACGAGAAGCTGATAAAGGAGATCACCTCTGATAAGGAGAAACAGCTGGAGGCCAAAATCGCCACTCTTGAGGCGGCTCTCAAGCAGGCCCTCAAGAAAAAAGAGCCAAGCAAATAGTCTTCCCAAAACGTATGAATCAGCTCTCTGAGAAGCGCGAGACAATCGAGGCGCGTCAGTCGTTGGCTCCCCCGGTCTTGAAGTCGGAAGCTTTCAATCCGTCGACAAACTTCTTAAACTCCTCCGCTTCTGCTTCGTCCTTTTCGAAATCAGCTGGAACCGTGCCGTCGGCAACCACCTGCGCGGAGACGAAAATCGGCGCTTTAGCTCTCAAGGCGAGCGCAATTGCATCTGAGGGCCGAGAATCAATGGGCTTGATCGTCTCAATCTGGTTAGTGGGGTCGTTGAGCTGAAGTTGGATGGTGGCAAAGTATGTGTTGGACGCAAGCTCGTTGATTTCCACCGCTTTGACCTTGTATCCGAGCGACTGAATGACGTTGAGCAAAAGATCGTGTGTCATGGGGCGCTCGGGCTTGAAGTTATCCAGCGCCCTGCTTATGGCGCTCGCCTCGGCCATGCCAATCCAGATAGGCAGTGCCCTCCGCTTAGTGGAGTCATTGAGAACGACGATTGGTTGCCCGCTCCGGGCATCAAGCGCTATTCCAGCTACATACATCTCGATCATTCGTGTTCTCTACTCACTCTACCCGGCTCTACTTGGCAAGTTTTACGTGTGTGACCGTTTTGTAAATTGTCTTTTGCGGCATTGGGTCGGAAATTCAACAAACAGCGCCAATTAACTTATTCCCAAGATCCTTGATTTTATTTGCTTAGAAGATAAATTTTTGCTGACAAATGCGCGCGTAATCCGCTTGAATTGCGGTGAAATTGCTGGTTTTGCTCACCCTCCTTCCAACCCGGTGTCAGAAAACCCTCATGAACAGTCGTTTTTCCCCGATACGCAGCGCCTCTTGGCGCTGCCAAATGTAGTGGTTACAGACGACTTTACCGCATTTGTTGTTCCCTCTGCCACAGTGCTTACGGCAGTTCTCGACCAACTCCGCAAATGCTCAGCGAGCGCCATCTCAGGGGATTGAAGCCTTGGTTGACAGCCTCAGTCGGAACCCTGCTAAACTATTTTCACGTTTTGTCCATGACCAGAGGCAAATGGGCTAAACTTGCTTAGGTAGGACGCTTCAGTCTTCCAGCGTGTATTTCGTCCGGATGGCGGAATTGGTAGACGCGCACGTTTGAGGGGCGTGTGGGCAACTGTGAGGGTTCAAGTCCCTCTCCGGACAGATTTCTCGAATCGGCAAACCCCTGTGGGACGGTATTGTGGACAGTGTCCGCCGTTTTGTGTGAGAAGTTTCTTCTTCGTAACGATCGCCCCTTAACCTGAGAGTCACGGACCCCAATAGGGCATGGATTGTGAGGAGGAGTGAGAGAATGCTGATAAGACCACAGTGGCCGCACACCATCGAAGACATAACAAAGTCCCTGGAAGGCGTTTGGGGACTGGTTGGAGCCACGGGCACCAACGGCAATCTCTACCGTCTCGAACGGAGCCTGCATGAGCCGCTCGTTTATACCCTCACCGAATACAAAGGCAATGAAGAAAGCGATGTCATTCGGCGCGACGTCTTTGAGGGCGGCAAGAGAGATGAAGCCGTCAAAGCGTTTGCCAAAGCCATCGGATTTACCGTTTCCTGATCCAGGGTAGGCGTCACATTGCCTCACGGGCGCGCAAAAAACTATTTAGGCATCATCACTCAAGGCTCACTGTCGCAGGGTCTCGAGATGAGGCTTGATGTCAGCCACTCGGTTGAGGATTTGCGAGTAGGAAGGTTTGTCGTCGTCGAAGGAAAACGAACGCGATTTTTCAGCATGCTGACGGACGTCACGCTTTCAACAACCAATCCCCACATTTTGCACAACCCTCCCAAAGCCGATGACTTTGTCCTCGAAGTGTTGTCCGGCACGTCTACGTTCGGCACTGTAAAAGTTCAACCGATGTTGATGCTGGAGCAGGAAGTCGACAGCAGCGAGTCGGAGCTCAGGCCGGTAAAAACAATTCCCAGCCATTTCTCGCCGGTATATGAGGCGTCGAGCGCCGATTTCGCTCTCGTGTTCGGCGAAGAGAATCCGCAAAATCCTCGCGACACCTATTTCAACATCGGCAAGCCATTGAACATGGAAACTCCCGTCTGCATAAACTTGGAGCGCTTTATCGAGCGCTCGAACGGCATTTTCGGCAAATCGGGGACGGGAAAATCTTTCCTCACGCGCATTTTTTTGTGCGGCACGATCAGTAAAGACCTGGCATCCGTGCTGGTTTTCGATATGCACAATGAGTACGGCTGGCAGGCTTTGTCCGAAAACAAAAGTCAACCTCGAGTGAAAGGCTTGAAACAACTGTTCGGCTCCCAGGTGGTTGTCTTCAGCCTGGACAAAGAGTCATCGAGAGCAAGAGGACTTCCCGACGCGCATGAGCTGTACATCGGCTACAATCAGATCGAGATTGAAGATATGGATCTTCTCAAAACGGAGCTGGCGCTGTCTGAAGCCACTCTCGAGAACGCCTATATTGCCCGGGAAAAACTGGGACAGGACTGGATAAGCACACTCCTCGACATGTCGGGCGAAGAGATAGACGAATTTTGTCAATACAACAAAGGACATCCGACCGCCCTCAAGACCTTGCAGCGGCGCATGAATACGGTCGTGCAAAAGACACCGTATTTGAAACCACGCGTGTCGCACAATTACATAGAGGAGATTCTCAGCTACATCCATGCAGGCAAGCACGTTGTGCTCGAGTTCGGCAGGCAAAACAATCTCTTGTCGTACATGCTGGCCACCAACATCATCACCAGGCGCATACACGCCGAATACGTTCGGCGCTCCGAGCTCTATCAGGCCGATCCGGACAACGTCGCCCCTCCTCGCAAGCTGATGATTGTCATCGAGGAAGCGCACAAATTCCTCTCTCCGCAAGTAGCGAAGCAAACCATATTCGGTATTATCGCCCGCGAGATGCGCAAGTATTCAGTCACCCTTTTGATTGTGGACCAAAGACCGAGCGGAATCGACCCGGAAGTAATAAGCCAAATCGGCACTCGCGTCACGGCCCTGCTCAATGACGAAAAGGATATCGATGCAGTATTCACCGGCGTATCGGGAAGTCAGACTTTGAAGACCGTGCTTTCGCAGCTGGATCCCAAGCAACAAGCCCTTGTGCTCGGTTATGCTGTGCCGATGCCAGTAGTCGTGCGCACGCGAGCTTTCGACTCGGAGTTCTATGCCTCTGTGTCCGGCAACCTCGATGATGCGTTCGGGCGTCCGGCTGGTGGATTCAAAGAAAAGGCCAAAAAAGCGCGCGAGGAGGTTTTCGGCGGCGGTTGAGCCTTGCCAATCGCCTACCTCACATCGGGTATTGCAAGTGACGATCGCAATGGTTTAATCTAACCTGTAATAATTTCCTATTTGAAACCACTTATCGGAAACCTTTGCCAGTTTAAATGTGAATGGCGACGTCTCCACAAATCGACATCCATGAAGATTCTCAGGACAACTACGTTGAGAATCGCGACCCTACCGAGTTGGCAATGTGCTTCGTGCTTGCCGCCGCATATCTTGGATTGGCCCGATTTTGCTGGCAACGCCTCCTGGATACGCAAAACTGGAAACTCCTTCTTAACGTAGAAGGGTTTTTCATAACCATTGCGCTTGTGGCCATACTGGTTGGGCTCAGGCCGTATTTGAGCCCGTCCAGCCTTCAGGTGAGCGCGCGCGGCATCAAATATCGCGGCACCTATTGGCCGCAGCGGAAAACTGTCAACTGGGATCAGATTGTGCGGCTTTATATAAGCCCCGAGCTCATAATTGTCCTTTATAAAACGAAGCCGGACAGCAAAAGAGTTTGGCCGATGCTCATTTCCTCGATTTATCTGGCGGAAAAGGAGAGAATCCCGCAGTCATTTATAAAGTACTGTCCCATTGAGCCGATAATAATGAGCGGCCCGCACCTGATATCGAGAATCATCATCGGCGGTCTCTTCTTCATCGTATTGATTTGGGTGTTGGAAATGCTGATCAGCTAAGGGCCACCAAATTTGATATCACGCAGGCCATCACTTGACTTGCATCGCCCGCAAATATTTCACCAGCTGGTCCAGTTCTTTGTCATTGAGCGCCTCCGGAGGCTGAGGCATCATGATACCCTTGCCCTGCCGAATGAAGCGTTTCAGCATCGCATCATCAGGGAAATGCTCGTTTACATGCTCAAGGCTCGGTCCCATGCCCTTCTCACCGTGCGGGTGGCAGGTGTTGCAGCTGCGAATGAAAATTTGCTCTCCTGTTAAGTCGGTCGACCGCGATGCCTCGCGCTGCTTCTCGAGCTCTTTGACCGCTTTGATTCTCTTGACCTCTTCGCCCATCGAGCACGCCGACAAAAACAAAACAGTGGCGGCAAAAAAGCCAAGAGGTGCTGCGAAATTTCTGCTCATCTGTCTGAAACCAGCCTTCCTTCAGAACTTGACATTACAAATTAACATTCGTTTAACATCATATCCGTCACGCTGCAATGCGGCTTTCAGCTTGTCGACCGGAGAAAATATTCACAAAAGCCGCAGACTAGCTAACTTTTATACCAAATACAATTTAGCCATGAGCTTAACATGAGGTTTACCTTGACGGGGTAAATTAGGTACAGAGGCGCTTTATCGGTGTCTCGGGGCAAAAGCACTTAGTAGATATTGCAATTCGACGCCGCACATATCTCGCCTGCCCATCCGTCCCACCGTCGCTGTCTGCCTGACAAGAGGCAGTGCGGATTGTATGCGCGAATGGAGCGCTGCGCATGCAACTTTTCCTGAGGTCCCTGCGTCTCCCTAGAAGCGGCAGAAGAGAAGATGACACCACACGTATCACGACTAGATCCACCAACCAAACAGGGACCGCCCGAAGCCGAAGAGCGAATTATCATTCGCGGCGGCAAACAGCTCAACGGTGAAGTCGAAGTTTCCGGCGCCAAGAATGCCGTTTTGAAGATGATGGCTGCTGCGCTTTTAGCCGCCGATGTTTCCGTCATACGCAATGTCCCCGATCTCACCGACGTGCATATGATGGCTGATGTGATGAGACATCTCGGTGCCAAAATCACGATCGGCAAAGACGAAGTGATCATCGACGCCAAGGACATCGTTGACTATGAAGCGCCTTACGAGCTCGTCAGTCAGTTGCGGGCCTCGTTCGTTGTTCTCGGTCCGCTCCTGGCGCGTTTCCGCCAGGCTAAAGTTTCACTGCCGGGCGGCTGCGCTATCGGCGAG
>DATNRC010000061.1:0-5319 GCA_036703705.1 Candidatus Obscuribacterales bacterium | reverse complement strand
CGCCGAAGCTTCAGCCATCGCCAATCGGCGGCGCTCGTCGGTAGCCTGTCGCTAATCCTCAACATCTCACTACCTGCCAAAGCGGAAGCAACGCTTTTGCGTGGTTATCTGGAAGAAATTGCACCTTGCGCCACCCAGGCTCCGACGGAAGCACCGCTGCCTGAGTCCTTTCCGGCAACTTATATCGGGCGCTGGCGCTGCGTGACAACAGTGACGGACTCCCAAGTGTCTTCGATCATTCCTGGACAGCAAACGATCTCGGAAATCAAATTCCGCAAGCGCTCCGACGGCAAGGTCGTTGCCGATTGGAGCCAGCCGGGCTGGGCGGAAGCAGAAGCGACTGCGATATCTTTCGATTCACAGAAAGCACGAGTCGATCGCACCAATTACTATTACGGAGAAGGTCTCAAGGGCGCATGGGCAGCACGCTCGCGCGATGACTTCACGCGCGTCGGCACCGATAAGATGACGGCTCAGAGCTATGTGGATCAGTATCTCAACGGTCAATATCTCGGACGATACAGAACCACGTCGGTTCTTCAACGCATCAATGAGACGGAAGGACTGGCGGAGAATCTGCCCTAGTCCCGCTCGCGCTTGTCAAAGAGCCGCCCATTCATAGGCTGGAGCCTTACCTTTTATTTGACGGTCGCAGTTGTCCTTTTGGCACTTTCACCTTTTCCGGCGCTCAGCGGTCGCAATTGAGCGAAAGAGTCTCGGCCGCGGAAGATTGCCGTTCGTCCCAGATCTCTTTCGATGCGCAGAAGTTGGTTGTACTTCGCCGTTCGCTCGGAGCGGCACGGCGCACCGGTTTTGATTTGTCCTGCACCAGTGGCGACTGCAAGATCGGCGATGGTGGCATCCTCAGTTTCACCAGAACGATGGCTGATTACTGAAGAATAGCCATGCTCGCGCCCGAGCTGGATCGCTTCAAGCGTTTCTGTAAGTGTTCCTATCTGATTTGGTTTGATGAGAATCGAATTCGCGACACCGCTTTCGATACCAGCGGCAATCCGGCGCGTATTGGTGACGAAGAGATCATCACCCACAAGTTGAATGCGGGAGCCCAGTTTGCCGGTCATCAATTTCCAGCCTTCCCAATCTTCCTCGGCAAGTCCGTCCTCTATGCTGATGATTGGGTACGTATTGACCAGCTTCTCGTAATATTTCACCATGTCCTTGCTCGACAGAGAGAGGTTTTCGGTCGCCAGTTTGTATTCTCCGCCCTCGAAAAACTCAGTGGAGGCCGGATCGAGTGCGAGCGCTACTTGATCGCCCGGCTTGAGGCCGGCGGCATTAATCGCCTCGACAATGAGCTCGAGCGCCGCCTCATTCGTTTTCAAGGATGGGGCAAATCCGCCTTCGTCACCAACCCCGGTGCCCAATCCTTTTTTGTGCAGCACTGCCTTTAGTGCCTGATAAACTTCCGCGCCCCAGCGCAGAGATTCCGAAAAGCTGCCTGCACCAAGGGGAACAATCATGAATTCCTGGAAATCGACACCATCTTCTGCATGTTTGCCGCCATTCAAAATATTCATGAGAGGCACCGGCAAGACAGATGCCGATAGCCCTCCGATATATCTGAACAACGGCATCCCAACTGAGTTTGCGGCAGCTTTTGCTACCGCGAGACTGACACCAAGGGTGGCATTAGCCCCCAAATAACTTTTGTTGTCAGTACCGTCAAGCCTCTGCAGCTCTTGATCGATGCCAGTCTGCTCGAATGCGTTGACGCCTGTCAAGGCCTTGGCTATCACTTCATTGATATTGTTGATCGCCTTCAGAACGCCTTTTCCATGGTACCGTTTTGGATCTTTGTCCCTCAATTCGACAGCCTCGAAGGTGCCTGTTGAAGCTCCCGAAGGTACAGCCGCCCGTCCAGCAGCACCATTTGCCAGCACGACAGTAACCTCGACCGTTGGGTTGCCCCGCGAGTCCAGCACTTCCATCGCAGATATTTCCTCAATATGCGTCATTGATCAAATCTCCCATCATGCGATCAAGGTCCGTTTTTATCAGATTTCTTCAGCAAATTCCTGAATTTAGTTCGTGCAAGAACTCGCTGTTCAAGTATAATCGTTTTCACGGGGCCCGCCTCCCTATTCAAGGGAAGGCCGGTTCTCCATCCACATTATTGTAGACGTCGGAGTATGGATCGCATCCATACTGTTTAGAACCTAGAAGTGGCGGTCGATTATGGGCCAGTACCATGGAGGAGGTTTCCAGGCTATCCAGGAATACTTCCAACAGAAGTCCTGCCGTTTTTGTGCTCATCCCTTTTCCTCGGAAGGGATACAGTTACTAAGAGAGGAGCCCGGTGTACTCGTTGTGCGAGTTACCTGCCATACATGCAGTCGCCCTCTAGGCGTTGCCATAGTAGGAACGGCGCCGCGTCCTCACCATCAGCGTCCGAAAGTACCCCATGATTGGACGAAGAAGGATATCGAAAGACTGAGCAGTAAAGCACCCATCAGTTATGATGATGTCCTCGATGCGCATATGTTCATACATCAGCTCGGTTCTGACTGGACCAAGCACGTACCGAAAACCGCACGCATGGCTCACTGAGGAGAGCTGAAAAGACTGATTCCCGCGGCATCCCTGAAGGCACAACGAAAATACGTTGTGCCTTTCCTTTTATATGCAATGATCAGACGATAGTCTCTCTGGTGCCATATTCGGTGACCAGTTTTGGCACCAGTGATGGTACCATCCTCCTACCACCATTTATGGTGCCAATCGATATCTCAACACCAGATATGGTGACATAACGATGTATCGTATGTTTATAAGACCGCGCCAGGGTGCGATGAGAAAGCAAAATTTGCCGCTCAAGGCTCATGTCAAGATCGCCCGCCGAGGTTAGCGCTCCACGGCAAGGCACGTATTGGCAATTCCTGGTCGATTACAAGACGCACACTTTTCAGTAATCGAGTACCATAGCACGATCATATTCGGGTCAGGAAGCCAATGAAGGTGTCTCAAAGAGTGCGTTTCATCACCTCGGCAACAGCGCTGTGGTTGACAATCCAATCAGCGGGCTTCACCACGCCCGTCCATGCCCAGCTGCCGGTTGAAAACGTATCTCCTTTGCAGGCTGTGGAAAAAATCGACAATCTGACCAAGCAGATTTTGCTCAAGGAAATTGAGATTGAAAGGTTCAATCTGCATTACACGCTGACAGTTGCCAAGCAAGGGCGATGGAAAGGTTGGCGTTATGCGACGTTTCAGGAGATGAACGGCTCGCTGAATTTGACAGGCGGCATCATCTCCATTTGGAATCGCGGCGGCAATCTCCATCACAGCCAGGGCGTGCGGCTTCATCCTCAAGAAGCAGCAAACTATATACCGCTCATCGGCAACGTCGTCGGTGCCGGAGCAGCCGCCGGGGAATTCGGCATCAATACCTGCCACGACTTGATCGCACGAGCCCGTGGCTTCTCGCCCGGCGCGGCCGTCAAACGAGTTGCCAAGTTGAAAGATGAAGTCAAAGATCTTATGACCCAGCGCGACGAGCTCATAAAAATAGAAGAGTCAGATCCGTCGTTGAGTAATCACGTGCTTGTGGATCGCACCGAAGGCAGAATCCTGAAAAACATGCTCGAGCAGACCCTGAGTGAATTCGCGCGTTATCACGTGGGCGCCCGCAAGCTCATCGCTTTCCAGCAAATGCAATATCTGTTTGATGTCGGCAAATACACGAACAACGCACTGGGCTTCCACTATGCTTTCAAGTCGCTTAATGAGGGCAACCGCATCGGCAACGGCCGCGCCGGCATCTTTTTTGTGGTGGCAGGTCAATTGACAATCTGGGCCCCTGTCCTCAGTCGACTTTTTGCCAGGGGAGCCGGCGCCCTGACCAGGCGAAGCACGCGCGCAATCATAGATGATGCCGAGAAGGCGGATATCGCCAAATTGCAAAACGATCTTGACGCCCTTGACGAATTGATAAGAGCCGGTGTTGCCAGCGATGCCGCTCTCGCGACACTGACGGACCGCCAGGCCCTGTTCGAAGCACACGAAAGAGCCTTTTCCCAACAGATTCGCGCCCAAGAGAAGAAAGACGCTCAAGCCAAGCTGACTGCCACGCAGAACATAGCTGCCGGAGCCTTCGTGGGCGGCGACAAAACGGCCTGCGGTGTGCTGTTTTTGATTCCAGGCTTCAACGACAACTACAGGAGCAAGACGGAAAGAGCCGGCCGCGTAACAAATGATTTGCTCTTCACATCCGCCGTCGTCGGTCTGCCCGCCACGGCCTTCTCCATGCTGGACACCTTGCGCATTCAGATAAGGGGCGAATTGGAGAGGCGAAAAGCCCAACGAGCCGGGAAGCTCGCCTCCCAGATCGCTTTGACCAGATTGAGAGAGCTCGACGACATGGAGCGCCGGCTGAAAGCGATGTAAGGCACGTTATCTTTCTGTGACTGAGCGTGCCGACACCGTCTAAGGCAGAGATGCGATTTGCTCAAGCGATGAAAAGAAAGGCACGTTTTTATGCGGCAAGGGGCGACACAGGCCGGTACTTCAGGCTTTCATCGTCCTGGCTGCATTTCTTGAGACACTCAATGCCATCCATTTCAATCTCCCAACCCCTAATGGCCCACTCCGAGCGCAATGCATTGAGATAGACATTCATTGAGTGATCGATCAGAACCACAGAGGAGGTGAAATGCAAACGCACCTTCTTCGCGTCTGAGGGCATTTGATCGAGCGCAGCTCGCAGCTTCAATGAGTTGAAACAGTTCAGCGCTCCGGCAAAATACACATGCACCGCATCATCTCTTCGTTCTACGGCAAGAATAGGATCGCGGAAGAGCGTGACCAGCGAGTGCCAGATTCTCAAGGGCAGCTGTTCGTGCTTCCAGGCTCGATCGCATCTCAGTTCATACAAAAGGAGAACAATTACTTTCGTCAACATGCCGGCGCCAATGCCAAGCAGCAGGTCGGAGCAAAGAGTCGTCACCACTGTTACAGAGAAGATGGCCAGCTGCTCTCTACCCAGGCTGGCGACATGCTTCCAATTGTGCGGGCCGGCAAGCTTATATCCAATGTGCACGAGCACCGCCGCCAGAACCCCGACTGGAATCATGTTGATGACATTGGACCCCAGAACGAGAAAGAGGATGAGGAAAATTGCATTGTAGAAATTGACCCAGGCCGTCCTCGCACCAGAGAAAATGCCGGTGCTGCTCTTGATCATGCCGGGAATGATGGTCAATCCGCCAATCAGGCTGGAGCACATGTTTGACACTCCCATGGCGAAAAGCGTTCGGCTGGGATTCGACTTGCGGCGAAACGGATCGATGCGATCCACCGCCT
>DATNRC010000060.1:0-4755 GCA_036703705.1 Candidatus Obscuribacterales bacterium | reverse complement strand
GAAATTGCCTCCACTCGCCCGCCGGCGGATGAAGCGATTGCCCGCGATTTGCAGGTGATCAATCAAATGATTTCCGGCAGCCGGGAATTGGAAATAGTTCTTCACCACCCTTCGGTTGGTCCGGAAGAGAAGAAAAAATTGCTGCGCACGCTTTTCGAGGCGAAAGTGGACGAGCTCACACTCCGGCTCCTCGAGTTGCTGGCCGACAAACGGCGCATGGACATAATTCCTGAGCTGGAAAGTGAATACAAAGCCAAGCTCAACGAACGAAAGAACATTGTCAATGCGACGCTCATCAGCTCGGATCCTTTGAGCGAAGACGCAGTGGCCAATATCAAAGCTCGACTTGTCGAGCACCTCGGCAAGCGACTCGAGCTGGAAGTGAAAGTCGATAAATCGCTTATCGGCGGCGCCGTGCTCAGGCTGGGTGATCAGGTCATTGACGGCAGTTTGAAAGGTAAATTGAAGCGAATTGAAAAAGCTTTGTTGGCGGTTTGAAGCAAGGGCGCTGGTTTCAACGCCCGCAAAATGTGTGGAGACAGCTCCCAAGACTCTCAAGTAAAGGAAAAACGAGGTTCAGAAAACACCATGGCAATAAGGCCCGACGAAATCACTTCCATTTTGAAGACACAGCTTGAGAAGTACAAAGCAACTCTTGATGTGACCAATGTGGGCAGCGTTCTGCAGGTAGGCGACGGTATTGCACGCGTCTACGGAATGGAGAAGGCGATGGCCGGCGAGCTTGTCGAGTTTGCCGACGAAGAGAAAACGATGGGCATGGTGCTCAACCTCGAAGAGGACAACGTTGGTGTTGTCATTCTCGGTGAAGGCAGGAAGATCTTTGAAGGCATGGAAGTGCGAACCACCGGCCGCATTGCCTCCATTCCCGTAGGCGAGGCTCTTCTTGGCCGCGTAGTGAATGCGATCGGACAGCCGATTGACGGCAAGGGACCCATCGCCGCAAGCGACTTCACGCCGATTGAAATCAAAGCGCCTGGTATCGTGGCCAGGAAGTCTGTGTGCGAACCGCTCATGACCGGCATATCAGCCATCGACGGCATGATTCCCATCGGGCGCGGGCAGCGCGAGCTAATCATCGGCGACCGCCAAACCGGGAAAACGGCTATTGCCATCGATGCGATTTTGAACCAGAAGACTCAGCCCAATCGCCCGATTTGCATATACGTAGCCATCGGTCAAAAGGAGAGCAACGTCGGGCGCATCGTCAAGATCCTCGAAGATCACGGGGCTCTGGAATACACTGTAATTGTCAGCGCCTCAGCCACTGCCGCGCCTGCTCTGCAGTTTCTGGCGCCCTATTCGGGATGCGCCATCGGCGAGTATTTCATGAACAGGGGCGGTCATGCCCTCTGCGTGTACGACGACCTCTCCAAGCATGCTCAAGCGTATCGCGCCATGAGTCTTCTTTTGAGACGCCCGCCCGGTCGCGAAGCTTATCCCGGTGATGTGTTTTATCTCCACAGCCGCCTCCTCGAACGCGCTGCCAAGCTCAACGATAAATTGGGCGGCGGCTCCCTCACGGCGCTTCCCATCATCGAGACGCAGGCTGGTGACGTCTCTGCTTACATTCCCACCAACGTGATTTCAATTACAGACGGTCAGATCTTCCTGGAGAGCGACCTCTTCTATGCCGGCGTACGCCCGGCTATCAACGCCGGCATCTCCGTCAGCCGCGTAGGTGGCGCCGCGCAAACGAAAGCGATGAAGATGGTGGCAGGCAAGCTCCGTCTCGACCTGGCGCAATTCCGTGAGCTGGAAGCATTCGCGCAATTCGCCTCCGACCTCGACAAGGCCACCCAAGATCAGATCCGCCGCGGTCAAAAGCTGACCGAGTGCTTGAAGCAGCCTCAATATCAGCCCCTTTCGCTTGCTCAGCAGGTGTCGATTATCTATGCCGCCAACCGTGGCGTGCTCGATGATGTCGACAACAAAGAGATCACCCGCTTCAAGGCGGAGTGGAACAAGTATCTGTCTGCACAAGCCAAGGACATTGAAGCGAAGCTCAATACCGGGGACAAGCCTTCAGAAGATGATGAAAAGGCGCTTTACGATGCATTGATGAACTTCAAGCAGAACTTCTTCCGCAAATAACTCGCACAAAGATGGACCAAAATGGCTAATCTCAAGGCAATCAGAAGGCGGATTCGCTCCGTCCAATCAACGCAAAAAATCACCCGCGCCATGCGCCTCGTCGCTGCGGCAAAAGTGAGACGGGCGCAGATGAAGATGCTGGCTGCCCGGCCATTCACCGCGGCGGTGGTGAAGATGCTGAGGAGTGCTGTGGCGGAGGTGGCGCCCATCGATTTGCAGGAATTGCCTCTTTTGCACAAAAGAGAGATCAAGAAAGTGGCAATCATCGTTCTCTCTTCGGATCGAGGTCTTTGCGGCTCGTACAACACTACGGTCTTTCGGGAAGTGCTTGCCCGCATTCAGCAATTGAAGAGCGAAGGCAAAGAGGTAGCCCTTATTCTGGTGGGCATGAAAGCAGCAGCTTTCTTCAAATCCATAAAGATCGAAAAGCTGAAGACGTACACGCTGCTTCCTGCTATTCCCACCGTGGAAGAAGCGAATTTGATTGCCGATCAGGCGGCTGAGATGTACGTCAAGGGCGTTGTGGATGCGGTGGAAATCATCGGCACGGACTTCATCTCGATGCTGCGCTCGCAGGTGGTCAACACCAAATTCCTCCCCATCACCTTGCCGGAAGCTGAGGAGCACTCGGCAATGACGCCTGAAAAGCTTTTCGAGCCTTCCATCCTGGAAGTCATGGAGACCGAGCTTTTGCCCAAGTACATTGAGAACGTCATTTTCCAGGCCTTGCTTGAAGCCTCTGCCTCCGAGCTTGCGGCGCGCATGAACGCCATGACGAACGCATCCAACAATGCGCGCGACTTGATTGCCTCATTGACGCTCGAATACAACAAAGCGCGTCAGGCGGGCATCACGCAGGAACTGCTGGAAATCGTCGGCGGCGCCGAAGCGCTCAAGGGATAAAGTCCTGACATTACTTCCGATAAATGGTTGCTCTCAATGTGAGCGACCTCACGTCTTTTGCCAAAACCGTGAATTTATCGCCCTTGTCGCCTCATGGCCTGTCGCTATAATGCAAATCTATGGTCGCAGCGGACAGTAAAGTGCAAATTGAGCTGGTGGACGACCAGCTGGATGATGACGAGATTGCAGCCGCCGTCGCGTGCGTCTTGCACATCTTCAATCAGCGTCGATGCCAAAGTCAGGCTACTTCTTGCAAAGGTACTGCTGAGGGAGCCCCGGCCGCCGACGGCTGGAAAATCGCCCGCCATCTCGAGATTGGAGGAGTGAATCCGGATCTGACATCGTACAAGGCTAATAAGGCAAAAGAGCGCAGCTTATGGGCAGTGGCAGGAAGACCGCTGGCTTTACTGGCGCTAATGATTGCCGGCACTTTCATGCTTGCCTCTCAACAAGCCGCTAAAGCACAGGACGAACGCTTTGAGCCCGCGGAGCGCCTGCAGTTCCCACAGCCCGCTCAGCCCGCGGAGCGCCTGCAGTCCTTACAGCGCGCTCAGCCCGCGGAGCGCCTGCAGTTCTCACAGCGCGCTCAGCCCGCGGAGCGCCTGCAGTCCTTACAGCCCGCTCAGCCCGCGGAGCGCTTGCAGCAGGAAGCGCGTGACACAAATTCCAAGCCGGCGGTCGTTCCAGGAGAATTTGCCTCTTCCGGCAATGGCATAAGGCAGATGGTCCAAAACAGGCTTTATGCTTCTGCCGTGCAAGCGGCTGTCAGTCGGTTCGTGCCGAGCCGATCGGGCGTTTTCATACGCGTGCTTCTCACTGCGTCATCCAACGATTCGCAAGTCATCGCGCTTGACGGAGCTGATGTTTACGCGCTTAAGAGCGATCAGGTGGTGGCTCGCCTTTCCCCGCAAAGTCGCTGGAAAGTGCGGATGGATGGGGAGAATCTTGCTTTTCAAGGTGCCGGTCCGCTTGATTTGGCGCGCTCGCATGCTGACAAATTAGCGCTTGCCAACGAGGGCTCGTCGCCTCCCCTGGCACCCGCCTATCGCTCGTCGAAAATCTCGCCTGTTGTCCATTTCGCGCCGCGCGGCGGCTCGATTATGCGGGCCGGATACTTTCCGTCATCGCTGAGTTCCGCCCTGCGCGCCTTTTCCCTGCCCAATGAGGACCTGGCAGGAGCCCTTGAATTGGTGCGCATAAGAGCAACATCAGGCGGTTCTCAAGCAAATGGCAAATCGAAACTGAAGACAAATTCGCCTTTGCTCCCAACGGCAAGACCCGGCACTGCCCAAACTTCTCCGCCAACGGCCCAAGCAAAGCCGCTTACGGCTTGCGGCACAGGTTATGTGGTTGTGCCCAAAAATAGCGGCGGCGATGCAGTCTTCTCCTATAACGGGCGGCTTTATCGCGGCTTGCTCTGGCTCGTTCCTGTCATCTCACAAAAGGCGGGCGCCGTTGAATACGGGATGAGAGCAATCAATGTGGTTGACTTAGAGGACTACCTGCTCTCCGTTCTCCCGTCTGAAATGTCTACCTCGTGGCACCGGGAGGCGCTGAAGGCGCAGGCAATAGCGGCGCGCTCCTATGCCGTCGCCAATCTGGGCAAACATGCAAAAGAGGGCTACGACGTCAAGGACAACACTGAAGATCAGGTCTATTTGGGAGTATCCAGCGAGACCGAGGCAGGCAATGAAGCTTGCGCCCAGACGGAAGGAATGGTCCTTACCAATCCGGCGGGGG
>DATNRC010000059.1:0-16240 GCA_036703705.1 Candidatus Obscuribacterales bacterium | reverse complement strand
GGATCATGTCCCTCCGCGCCGCCCGGCTGATCCTCTCCCTCCACCTGGCTCGCTTGCCTGTCCGCTCCCTCCGCATTGCTCGCTTGCCTGTCCGCGCCGCCCGGCTCATGTCCCTCCGCGCCGCCCGGCTGATCCTCTCCTTCTGCCTGGCTCGCTTGCCTGTCCGCTCCCTCCGCATTGCCCGCTTGCCTGTCCGCTCCGCCCGGCTGATCCTCTCCCTCCACCTGGCTCGCTTGCCTGGCCGCTCCCTCCGCATTGCCCGCTTGCCTGTCCGCGCCGGCCACGCAATCTGCTGCTTCCGCATTGCGCGACCGTTCTGGCTTATCAGAGCGGGTGCCAGCACATTCTTCTTTAGTTGCCTCCGGTGCGGGGGGCTTTCCAGCTCTCTTATTCGAAGGAATCTTTATGGAGATCTTGTGCATCGCCGAAAGCTTGCTCTCGAGCTTGCCTTCTTCGGACAATTTGCCTGAGTTGTTTGCCAAAACTTTCTTTGTCTGCTGCGATTTATCGGGACATTCCGCGGGGCGCCCATCCGAAGATGCAGAACCGTTCCCGCGTGCGGCTGCATCGGCGCTTTCCCTTTCATCGCCTTGCAACTTTATGTTTTCGTCATTGGCAGAGGGATCGCCAATACTTTCTGTGCTCAATCAATTTCCCGATCAACGCAGAGGGTTACGCTGGAGCCACCATTTAAGTATTGCCCTCTTCAAAGACAATGTCACACTCCGGGTGTTTGTCTCGCAGCAATTTAATTTCCTCCTCTGCGATTTTGGCACCCACAAGTGAAAGTTTATTGAGATGGTCCAATTTTCCGAGGGCAGCTGCTGATTGACTGGTGATTTCCGTTTCGTCGAGCCAGATCTTCTTCAGTTGCGGCACATGGATGAGGTGCTCGGTAAACATGTCCGACACTGTCGATCCGCTCAAATCGAGCTCCTCGAGCTGCGGAAGCCAGGTGAGATTGCGCAGAGTCGCATCATCGAATTTGCACTGACTCAAATCAATCGAGTAGATTGCGGACCGCGCTTCCTTGTTGCCCAATGATGAAAGAAACGACAGGTCGATCTTCTCTCCCTTCCTCATTTCGAGCTGAATCTTCTTGTGGCGCGGCACCGTTACTTTGCCCCTTGCTTCGGCAAAAAAATTAAGATAGTCAGGATCATCGTCCGACTCAACGAGAACATCTCCGACCCCTCGCTCGGGAAAGTGGAAAACCAATCCGTCTTGCGCCGGAGTTCTCGCGCTGTCGGCATGCTTTTCGGGTGCGGGCGCGGCATGCTTTTCGGGTGCGGGCGCGGCGTGCTTTTCGGGTGCGGGCGCGGCATGCTTTTCGGGTGCGCCACGCGACTTGTCTTGAGCCGTGGCAATCAGTCCGCCCGTTATCGCAGCGGTAATGATCCACATCACTATCAGGCGGGACATATCAATGTCGACACCCTCCTGCTGTTCTCTCGGCGAATGATAAATGGGTGAGAAACCAAGCGGAGAATTCGTGGCAACGACTTTCCATGGCGGATTGATGCCGACCATGACAAACAGCACAATGCCGATCCACAATGCCGTCCTTTGCTTAGGATTCAAATGCTCATCCTCCTCTCAATCAAATTCGCGTAAGTGAAATTCGGCGTGAAGATTCACGCGCTGCATCTTAGCATGTCAAGATCTCGGCTTAATCTAAACAGGCAAGAACAATTAGGCTCATCAACTTGTCTAATTCGATATTAAAGAGTACTTTCCTAATTTCGGCATGAGAACTCATCGTCACGGAGGTTGTGAAGATGTGGGAGCGTTACAACACATTGGGACAGCAAGCCATGTCTCAAGGCAAACCTGTTGATGCGGAAGCCCAGTTCAAGCTCGCTTTGCAAGAAGCGGAAAAGGGCGGTGCAAACGATCCGCGTATTGCAACCAGCCTCAACAATCTTGCAAACTGCTACAGACAGCAAGGCAAATATGAGCTTGCCGAGCCGAATTACAAGCGGGCAATTGAAGTATGCTCACGCGTGAAAGGACCGTTGAGTCCTGAGATGGTGCCGATTCTCGAAAATTACGCCAAAATGCTTCGCGCGGCCGGGCGTGAAGCAGAAGCACAGAAGACGGAAGCCAAAGCGCGCGCGATATTTGCCAAGCGCTAGTGACACTGAAAGGCGGGAGGTAGCGAAGTGCGAGCTCTGGAAAAGGAAAACAAATCTCCGCAAGACAAAAAATCGGCATTTGCTGAGCCCGAATTTCAGAGTGGTTTTGGCAATCACTTTGCCACCGAAGCCGAGCGCGGAGCATTGCCCGAAGGGCAAAACTCTCCTCAGAAATCACCTCTGGGACTCTATCCGGAACAGCTGAGCGGCACCGCCTTCACTGCCCCCCGCAGCGAGAATCAGCGCAGCTGGCTTTATCGCATACGTCCGTCGGTAACGCATTCCAAATTCAAAAAGATCGATCACCAATTGCTTTGCAGCCGCCCCTTCAGCGATCAGTTCACCACTCCCGAACAACTGAGATGGATGCCCTTGCCGCTGCCCGGCAATGATGTTGATTTCATCGACGGGCTCGTAACCATTGCTGGAAACGGCGATAGCGCAAGCGTTCGCGGATCGGCCGTGCATTTGTACGCAGCCACGAAATCCATGAGCGATCGTTTTTTTTACAACGCCGACGGAGATTTTCTCATTGTTCCGCAAGAAGGGCAGCTTTTGCTGCGCACCGAATTTGGTATCGTTACCGTGCAGCCTGGTGAGATAGCTGTTGTTCCAAGAGGCATCAAGTATCAAGTCGCAGTGAGCGGAAATGGCGCCCGTGGATACGTGCTCGAAAATTACGGCCCGTTTCTCAGGCTGCCGCAGCTGGGGCCGATTGGGGCAAACGGGCTGGCCAACCCGCGTGATTTTCTCGCTCCCGTTGCGGCGTACGAAGACGTGGATGGCGCCTTTAAGCTCATCACCAAATATCAGGGATCGTTGTACGAGGCAGCAACCGACCATTCACCGCTCGATGTCGTTGCCTGGCACGGAAACTATTACCCTTACAAATACGATTTGAGCCGTTTCAATGTCATAAATACAGTCAGTTTCGACCACCCGGACCCGTCCATTTTCACTGTCCTTACATCACCTTCTGAGATAGCCGGGGTGGCAAACGTCGATTTCGTCATCTTTCCGCCACGCTGGATGGTGGCAGAAAGAACATTCCGGCCCCCCTATTACCATCGCAATTGCATGAGCGAATACATGGGCCTGATTTACGGCGTTTATGACGCCAAAGAAGAGGGGTTCGTCCCTGGCGGCGGAAGCCTGCATAACTGCATGTCGGCGCACGGACCGGAAACCAGCGTTTTTGAAAAGGCTTCTTCAGCCGAGCTCAAGCCCCAGTACCTCGGCAATACGCTGGCGTTCATGTTCGAAAGCTCGCTTGTTTACCGTACTACCGAATTTGCAATTAAGGGCGGGCTCTTGCAGGCAGACTATTTGCAGTGCTGGCAGGATCTCAAGCGGCACTTCAAAGGACCGGGCAAATAACATTTCCTGCGCCTTCGCGGAATCAATGCGCCGACAGGGTTTTGCCACTTTCTCGCCCGGAGGCATTTTAGTATGGAGATTTCGTTCTATATTCACAGTTTAATTGTTTGCGTTGCGAGTCAGTAAACGCCGCAGGTGGTAGGTAAGTTTTATAGCCATTTTCATAAGGACGTCCCATGTACAGGCCAAAACCCCAGGAAGACCCCAGCAAGCAAAAAATCAGGCTTCCTTCCGAGACTCAGGTCCCGGGTTTGAAAACCGTGCGCAGCATGTTCGAAGAGGCTCAGCGAACCCGAGGCATCACCGCCGAATTGCCCTGGAGCCATGCCGGCAAATCGTACATGCTCATGGTGCAGTGGGAAAAGAGCGCGGACTTCCCGGTTTGGACTCTTTATGAGGAAGGTGGCTCGGGAATGCTGTTCAGCCAGCAGTTTCCGCCGTCAGATCTCGATTTCATGATTGAGATGATTTGCATGTCGACGTCTGCCGGTCAGCCAGCCAAGACAGCCGCATTTATTCCTGAGGAATTGCGACCTAAGCAAGACGCAGAAGAGAAGCCAAAGGTCGAGGAGCAAAAGGACGAGGGAATATGGAAAACCGGGGAAAGCAGCGCCCCAGCATCAGCCGCTCCTCATGATGCGCCCACGCCCATTCCGGCTCCGGGCGTGGCTCCCAGCCCAATGCCCTCCATGCAGCCGGGCATGACGCCGCAGCCGGGCATGACGCCGCAGCCGGGCATGATGCCGCAACAACCCGGCATGATGCCGCAGCCGGGCATGATGCCGCAACAACCCGGCATGATGCCACAGCCGGGCATGATGCCGCAACAACCCGGCATGATGCCACAGCCGGGCATGATGCCGCAGCAGCCAGGCATGATGCCGCAGCAACCGGGCATGATGCCGCCGGGCATGATGCCGCCGGGATTGATGCCTCCGGGTATGATGCCTCCCCAACCAGGAATGATGCCTCCTGGCATGATGATGCCCCAGCCTGGAATGATGCCGCCACAGCCCGGTATGATGCCCGGGCAAATGCCGCCTTCGCAACCGCAGTTTCCGCAGGGCGCGCCGTCTCCCGCCTGGCCTGCGCCGGAGGCGCCCAAGGCGCCCTCCCCTGGTCCTGTCCCTTTAGACATGAGCCTTATCTCCAAGTCCGGCGTTGACGTGGCGAACCTTCTCGTAGAGGCAGGACTTGTCACTCAAACAAGTCTTGACGCCGCCCTCAAGCTTCAAGACCTGGTGAAAGAGCAAATTCTCTCTGCGTCCGAAGCTTCAATAGTGCTCAAGAAGTACCATGGCAAAGGAGCGCAGATCGAGAACTTCGTCGAGGCGGCTCTCCGGGAGGCCGCCGATGCAGGCGGTGGAGCGGCAGCCTTGCAGCAAGGGTGGGGCGCGCCACCAGCGCCACAGCGCGCCGGGGCGCTGCCTCAAACCGCTTCCGGAGGCCGGGATGCCAACATGGTACATACGGCGCTCGAGCTCTTAATCAAAGCGGGAATTGTTTCCAATGAGGACGTGCAGACCGCCAATCAAGTACGGCAGAAGCACGGCGGCGATTTGTTTGCCATTCTGGAAGCGGCAGGCAAGCTCGATGCGCATACATCGGAAGCAGCATTCATCTGCCAGCCCCTGATTCAAGGCGGAGAGATGAAAGTCGAGCAATGTGTCATTGCGCTGGGCTACTGCAGCCGCATGCGCGTGAGTTTCGATGACGCACTGGAAGGAATGAATTGGCCCAATCCAAGAAAGAAGTAACATAGACTTTGTCATTTATTTAGGGCCAAGGAATCTCGATCGCTGTCCTTAATAGGAGGCCAGTCACGTGGAGCAAAAGGACGTTCCTAATCCGTACAATCACTCCAACGCGGCAAAGAAGTACGAAAGCAAGCAGAATTTCCGGGCCGCAGAAAAGGAGTACAGGCGAGCAGTCGAAACCGCCGACGAGCTGCCGCTGTCTGAGTATCGGCGCCACTTCGAGGCAGCGCTTTCGGCAGCTGCGGGCAATGAGGATTGGCGAAAGCATCTGGAAATCGATGATGTTGAAAGCCTGAAAAAGGCTTATCGAGAGCTTCTCAGTCTGCCATTTCTCACTCGCATTCAACTGGCAGGCTTTTACGCCCGCCACGGCGCCGTTCCTGAGGCCAGAGAGATTCTCGAAGAAGCCCTGTCCATCGGCATCGATCCCCTGCTCGCCGATGATGTTGAATTGAGGGCAATGGAAAAGCGAGCGAAAGATTTGCATCGCGACGTAAAGGATATCCTCGGTCCTGAAAATGCAGAGTCTCTTTTTCTCAAATACTTCGACCGCCTTGATACGGACAAGAACGGTTTTGTCGATCGCGAGGAGCTGCGGCGAGCGCAAATGGATCTGGCTCTCGATGCCGAAGCACAAGAAATGGTGCGCTATCTGCTTTACCACTACTATGACGTCGAGGCCGCCTCCAACGATGAGTTTGGCATGGAAATAAGCGGCATCACGAAAGCGGACGTGCGCAATTTCCAGAAACAGGCGAAGTCAGGATGGAAGCGCATGAAGAAAGAAGAATAATGGAGAGACGGCCTGTGAACAAAGTGACAGCTTTCGCCCCGGCACTCTTTTCTCTCTTTTTGTCGATCGCCGCAATTAGCCCGGTTTGGGCTGCCGACGGCAATGTCATCACACTCCAGGAATCTCAGAAATACGTTGCCGATTCGCCGAAAATTCAGCGCATCTCCGATTCAATCGTGCTCAAGAAAGGGCAGGAGAAGTTGAATCTCACACTTACTTACTACAACGGCAGCGCGACCGAGCCATCATTCAAATGGTTGCGTATCGCCTCCCCTAATATGCGATATGTATCGGAAGCCGATTTTCAAGGTCAGAAGAGCCTCTCGCTTGATGTCACGGGCGAGCTGGCCTTCGGCGGCAACCAGATACTGATCACCGCCGAAGGACCGAAAGGAGCTACTTTCAAGTGGAGCTTGACGACACCATATCCAACCATCACGCAAGTAACGCCATCAAGAATCGAGCCTGGACAAGCGGTGACGATCTTAGGCAACAACTTCTCGCCCGATCCGCCGGCCAACGATGTGTACTTCGGCGAGCACGAAGCTGAGTGCCTTTCCGCCTCGCCCAACAAGCTGATCGTGCGCGTCCCTGACTATGTGGAGTGCGGAGAGACTTCTCTTCGCGTCAGCGTCGCCGGCATAGATGCAGGACGGCTGGCAGTCGTGGCGGCGGTCACAACTCCTGTTTTGAAATCACTGAGCCGGAGCTGGGTGCCGCCCGGTGCCCAACTGACCATTTACGGCGACAACTTCTCAGCAAACGCTGCCGACAATGTCGTTTACATCGGTCCATTAAGGGCGGAGGTTGTTTCTTCGTCAGTAAACTCAATCACGGTCATCGCGCCCGTGGACTTTGGCGGCGAGCCGTGGGGTTTTTATCAGCCTGTCAATGTGACGGTGAGAGGGGTACCTGCTCGCAATCGGCTCTCCGTAAGCGTAAGCCAGGTGGGCTGAACCAAAAGGGCCGGGAGCGGGTATAGTGTCAATCAAGGAGGAAAGAAACAGGCGGTTTAATGGGCAAGAACATCCTAATTCTTGAGCCGGACACGCAGTTTTGCAAGTTGGTGGTACCTGTTCTTGAAGGACGCGGGCATCGCGTAATTCAAGCTGATTCAGGCAAGACGGGTCGCGAGATAGTCGAGCGCGAAAGTCTTGATCTCGTCATCGTCAGCGGACCGCTTCCCGACTTTGACGGCGTCGACTGGATTACCGGACTCAGGGAAAAAGGCAACAATGTGCAGGTTGTCTTCATCGCTCCTTCGCAGCAAGATCTGCAGCTCAATAAAGAGAGACTGGAGCGCCAGCTCGGCATTTCGCTCGTGGTGCACAAGCCTGTAATTCCCTTTGTATTCGGCGCCCAGGTGGAAAGCCAATTTGCTGGTGCTGATGCCGGACAGCAAGCTTCCAAGCTCAAAGATTTTGAAACCATGTTTCTTGCGCTGGTGACGAAATACGCGCGAGTTCTGCCTTCCAAGCTGAGCGATTTGTCGACCGCGATCGAAAAAGCAAAGGAACACGCAGACGATGTTTCCCTGCTTGCGGAAGTGAGGAGCCAGGCCCATAAAATCAAGGGCACGGGCGGCTCGCTCGGATTCAGGCAGGTGTCCGAATGCATGGCCTTCATCGAAAACGCCGCCGCAAATATGCACACAAAGCCGGCGGAAGAGCAGAAGCACATCTGGGCCGAAGTGGACAGAAAACTGGTTGACGCCAAAGTGTTTGGCGAGCAAGAAGCGCAGGAAGTGGCTCAGGTCGTTACGGCAAAAGAAGAAACAGCCGAACAGGAGCCGGTAGCCTCCATGGCGCGTATTCTTGTCGTCGACGACGACGAGGAATTCTTGAGCATTGTTCAAGGGCTGGGCAAACAACGGCTGGTCGAGATTGTTTGCGCCCGGACGTTCAAAGAGGCTCTCGACAAGGCTTGTGTCTTGCCCCTCGATGCGGCGCTCATAAATGTGGTGCCGGATGCTCAAGATCACGGATTCGACCTGGCGCGAGAGCTCAGGAATTTGCCCGGCTATGAGACTTTGCCGCTGGCATTCATTTCCGGCAATGCCCTCGTCAAAGACAGAGTGGAAGCCGCGCACGCCGGCGCTTCGCTTTATCTCGATAAACCGCTGGAATCAGAATCGCTGGAAAAGGCTGTTCAACACCTGGTTGCCATACGCACAGGCGGCCGTCCGCGCATTCTCCTGGTCGACGACGATGAGTTTTTCGCCAGCACCATCGCCCTCGTTCTCCGCAATGAAGGAATGATCGTGCGCATCCTTACCGATCCTCACAAAATCCTGGAAGTGATGCAAGAGTTCCCGCCCGAGATGCTCTTGCTTGATGTGATGATGCCGGGGATCACGGGTTTCGAAGTGTGCCGGATGCTGCGCAACATTCCGCGCTGGCAAGATCTTCCCATCGTCTTTCTCACCGGGCAAACCGGTGTCGACGCGCGCGTGGAGGCGTTTCGTTCGGGAGGCGACGATTACCTGCCCAAGCCGGTCGTCAACGAAGAGCTCTTGACGCGGGTCAAAGTTCGCCTCGACAGAGCGCGGCTTTTGAAAGATCGCTCGGACAAAGACACCATATCGGGTCTGTTGCTGCGCCGAGCTTTTTCCGAGCAGCTTTCCCAGGTGCTCGCTGAAGCCCAGCGCACAAAGTGGGTTTTCACAATCTGCCTCATTGACGTCGACCACTTCAAGAAAGTAAATGACACTTACGGGCACCTGGCGGGAGACCGTGTTCTTGCCGGTCTCGGTCAGCTTCTCGCGCGCCGTTTTCGCGTGGAAGATCTGCGCGGAAGATGGGGCGGCGAGGAATTCATCCTTGCTTTCCGCCGCGAGAGCAAAGAGACCATGCACGCGGCGGTCACCCGCGTGCTCAAAGAATTCAGAGAAATGATATTCAGAGGCGACGACGACCAGGAGTTCCAAGTCAGCTTCAGCGGCGGTCTGGCTAGCTATCCCGAAGACGGCGAGTCAGTGTACGAGCTTTTGCAGACTGCAGACAAACGCCTGTACGAGGCAAAACGCCAGGGACGCAATCGCATCGTCCTCTCCGGTCAGCAGCCAGAATCCGCCGAGCCCGTGCCGGCAGGCTAAACTGCGCCAATCACCTTCCCATCTGGCGCAATTGTATGAGCGCTTGCACGTACTGCTTGTACAGGTCGCCTTTGGCTTTGTACTTGCCGCCGGCTCTGTCGTAGTATTTCAGCGCTTCTTCTTTGTTTTTCTGCCACATCAGGAAGTCGCCGCATATGCCCAGATAATTCTCGTTTTCCGGATCGAGCTCGGCGGCCTTGAAATAATGCGGCTGGGCCTCAGCCAATTTGCCGTCCCTGTGAAGAAGCGCGCCGTATTCAAACTCCCACTTTCCTTCGCGCGGTTGCAAAGCCATGAGAATCTTGAGCTCCTCCTCCGCTTCGGCGCTCTTTTTCTGCTGCTTGTACATCTCGAAAAGCGCTTTGTGCCATTCGAGTTTTCGGTACTCGTTCCAATCCGCCGCCAGGGCAGGCGCGCTCAACACGGTAAGAAAACTCAACGCCAGACCTGCTGTCCACACTTTCTTTGCTCTAGAATTCATGCCCCTCTCCCGATTGGCAGTTATGTCGAAAAACGCTACGCACCGATGATAGAAGACGACAACGACGATGAAGCTCGACCGAGTAAGGTGCGAACTTCATTCGTCTTCCATTTGTCGCCGTTTGACTTCTTTGTTGTACTGCTCGATTTGCTGAACGTTTTGCACGTATTGCATGATGCTCTGCAGCCTCGGCGCATAACGCGGCCCAGCCTTGCGGTAGGCGGCGATAGCTCCCTGGTAGTCCTTGATGGCCGCCAGGGCGTCACCTACCGCACCCTGATAGTCAGGATTTTGCGGGTTGAGCGCGGCGGCTTTCCGGTACTGGGTGATCGCCTCATTTGTGCGCCCTTGCCTGTACAGTGTAGCGCCGTATTGAAAGAGCAATTGGGCGTCATTCGGCGAGAGCTTGCACAACGTTCCATATTCCGCCAGCATCTCCGGGAATTTCTGCTGCGATCTGTAAATCTCGAGCAAGCACTTGTGCCAGGCCTTTTTCTTCTCGAGAGCATCCATAGCGCCGACAGCAGGCATGCTTCCGAAAAGCAGTCCTAATGCCATGGAAAGTGCCAGAGTTTTAACTGGAACGCTCATATCAACCCCTCCAAAAACTCTCCCGCCACCACTAGCGGTTTCTTTCCCGCTCGAGCATGGCATAGACTCTGTTCAGATTCTCTTCATTGGCAGGCAGTCTGCCGTAGCATCCCTGATAGAGGTCGTACGCTCCTTTGTGCGGCGCGCAGAAATACATGAATAGAATCCACTGGCTGCCCTTCTCCGGCATCTTGTCGTCACTGAAATGCCAGCCTGCAGGAAGCTCCATATTCTTCTCGGAGCGGTCGTGAAACTCATAGCGCACTGGAAGATCTTTGTTTAAAGGCGGTCCTTTCAAGATCTTGTGAATTTTGAAGTCGGCGACGGGCGGGTGAAAGTAGGTAATGTCGGGACTCTTCTGGTAGCCCAGATACTCGGCTATGACGATGCCTTCGGAGCGGATCGCCCCTTCCAGAGTCTGCTCCAGCTTTGTTTTGTCTATCTTCTTATGTGCCGCCGGTATGATATCGACCGGCTTGGCGGTAGTAGCCGACGCGATCTGTGTCGGGATGTGCGTTTGCGGCGCCGGCGGCGGCGGCACGTCAATTGCCACGTCTTTTATCGTGAGCTGCTTCGGTGGTGTGTTCGCTGCCGGTGAATCAATATAGGCCAGGCCCTTTTTGAGCAAAGGTATCGCTTCGTCGTACCTGCCCATGTGATACAAAGCCTCGCCCAACTCACCGGCGTACTGATTTTTAGCCTCCGGATTCAGCTCGAAAAGCTTTTCCAGTGCGGCTGCGACGGTCTGGAAATCGCCCGCCTGATAAGCCGCCACATAAAGACCTATATAGAGCTCGGGCACATTGTCTTTCACCGCTATCGCCAGACGGAATGCGTCGCGCGCCTCGGCATACCGCTTGGCCTGCATGGCCTCCTGAGCATCCTTTACATGATTCATCATCGTCACCGACGGCTGCGCTTGTGCCGCGGGCAGATTTATCAGCCCCACGAATGCTAGCAGCGATACCAATTGGGACAGGGTTTGCTTTATCGTCTTCGCCATTACTGCCAAACTCCCTTTATGGCATTCAACCAATTGCTGCTCAAATTGGGGAGGAAGACCTTCCCGTTGGCGGCAACATTATTTTTCCATCTTACTGTGCGTTTCTAAACAATGCTTGCCCCTTGCATTCAACAAATTTGGCAAGAAACTTGCCCACCGGCTGGAGAATTTCCCTTAAATCACCAGGAGCTGGTCCCGCCACCGCCAAACCCGCCGCCGCTAGACCCGCCGTTGAAGCCGCTGCCTCCAGAACCAGCGCTGCTTGTCGGCTGAGGAGGCGGGGTGGAAGAAAAGGTAGTACCCATCGTCCGCATACCGGCGCCCAGGTCGTCTACAAATCCGCCGGCGGAAAAATGATATCCCGGGGTGCCGTAACCATAAGGCTCATACCAATCGGGAGGCCTGGTCATCAAGTCTTGAAACGCATGCGCCCATTTATCCGCCGCTCCCAGAACCATGGCAAAAGGCAGGAGGCGGCCGAAAATGGTCGGATCGTCCTTTGCCAACACGCGCAGCCGCTCCTTCTCGGCAAGGGTGACGAATCTCTGGAAGGCTCGGCATTGATTCAGCGCCACACATCCCGCCTCGGTGCGGGCAGGCATGGCGCCGGACATGAAGAGCACGAGGAGCCCGCTTAATGCGAAACCAAATCCCCACGCGGACGAAACGGCAGCACCGAAAAGGGCGCAAAATAAAAGGAGAATGCCTATGCCTTGCCAGCTGTGGCGCACATTTCTCGGACTTTGCAAAAACATGCCTTTTTGCACAAGCGAGTCATAAATGGCGCATTCAATTCCCGTCAGATGGACGTAAAACCTCTCCTTCAAATCGGACAAATAAACTGTTCCGTCAGGACCGGCATTTTCGAAGAGACCATTGAGAAAGATCTTCTCGTAGGGCAGAAGCTTGGCGTCATTTTTCGGCTCGGGCAGTTTAGTAAAAACGTAATTGTGCTTGGAAAAGAACAGCATATCGTTGGCGATGGTCTGGCGAATTTTGAGATAGCCGCGGGCGGCCAAATCGATGAGAGTGGAGACAATGTCCGTCATGTCGCAGCGCTCGTCAACAAGCGTCCCCACTTCGGCAGGCGACAGATTTTTCGGCGGCGACCATTCAACTGCAACGGGCATATTGGGAATGACGTCTCTGCCCGTATACCAGTACATGATTAGCATGATGCCCAGCGTTGTCGCCGGTATCGTAAAGAGCGGCCACCAATCATCCAAGAACCACAAAAACTCCTGCATCTGAGATGGCCTGGCGATGCTGCCTTTGGGCAAGCGCACCACAACCGTCAGCCCTTCCCCGGGAGCGAGGCTGTCTGCAGTAAAAGTGACGACATTACCGTGGATAGAATAAGCGCCATTTTGCTGCGACCCTGCTGGTCCGACGTAAGAAATTGCTCTCAGCTTGCTTTCCTCCATCGGCGACGGCAGCACAACATCGCAAATGGCGTGCTTCACCGGCATGGTCGCTTGGTTGCCCGTTGCATTCCAGTAAACTTCAGGCTCACCGTCGAAGAAATTCATGGCCCGCCGTATGGAATAGTTAATGGTGTAAGTATGCTCGCCTGTCAGTGTGGTGTTGGGATTGCCAATCTTTATAGAGACGTCTTTGCCCTGGCGGGAAGTCGAATATTGCGCATCCCTGCCGTCAGCCTTCACACCAAGCAATTTGAAATCAGTCGTGTATTTGTTGCCCATCCTCGAGTATTCAACAGGAATAAAGCGATAAATGCCATGCCGGGGCGCATCGAAGTCGACGATCAGCTCTTCCGTGACATCGAGCATGGCATCGGACTGGACATTGACGACAGAATGAAAAGTCGTTATTTCCTCGGCCCACGAGGGCAGTGCCGCCGCAAGCAGTATCACCAGTGGTGCGAGGACACGAAGAGCAGTTGCAAGCCCGTTTTGAGTTTTTTGACAGTGCGCCATCGTCCAATCCATCGCCTGTTTCAGCCGCTCCATATTATCAACAATCGTCCGCCCGTTAGGCGTAAAATCTCAGGCATAAATTGACCGCCCGCTGAAAAGACCACTCCACATCCATACGCCAACTCCACCACCTGCCACGCAAACCATGTCCAGCGAAAATTGTCCTATTTGCCGCCGGCAAAAATCCACGGATCTTGACAGCGTCGTTTTCGAGAGCGAAAACTGGATCGTGCGTCACAGCCCGGAGACGAATATCCTCGGCTATCTTTTAGTGGAAGCAAAACGCCATTATCTGGACCTTTCCGAGGCAACAGCCGCTGAGGCCTCCACCTTCGGCCCGGTTTGCAAGGAGATGGCAGCTGCCATTCGCAAGATTACCCGAGCGGAAAGAGTTTACAGCTTCTCGCTCAATGAGGCGGTGCCGCACTTTCACACTCATCTCATTCCGCGCACGGCAGCTATTCCCAGGCGCTATCGAGCGCGAGGCATACTTGCTTATCCTCTTGAGCCCACAGCCGACAGGACTCTTGTCGCCGAGACATGCAGCAGATTGCGTTCTTGCCTGCGCCGCCTGCCAGGCTTGCAAGCAATCAGTAATGTGTAAGATTCACCTATACTGTGAAAAATATGGTGCCCTTTACTGAGTAAAGAAAAGAAGAGAAAGACAGATGGCAGTTCCACCAAGAGAAGTACCGGAGGGCTTGAGTGCCGAAGAATATTATCGATTGGGTGTCGAGTATAAATCGATGGGTTGGACCGAGCAAGCGCGCGATGCCTTGTTGCTTGCCCAGGAGACTGATCCGGAGAGCGAGACGGCCATCCGGGCGCGCCGTTTCTTAAAAACAAAGCTGCCCCGTTTTCCTGTGCCGCTTCTCGCCGAGCAGAAAAACATCGAGGGCTTCAACCAGATGGCAACAGGCAATTCTGACGCGGCAAAACAAACGTTTCTGGAGCTGATTGCCGATTTCCCGGACTTCGAATGGCCCTATGGCAATCTGTCCGTGCTCTACCTTCAGGAAAGCAAAACCGAAGAAGCAAAGAATCTTCTTGTAAGAGCGCTCGAGATCAATCCGGAATATGTCAACGGCTGGTTGCATATGGCAGCAGCAAAAGGAATGGACGGCGATTTCAGAGGGGCCAAAGAATGTGTGAAGCGCGCTCTCGAGGCAGACCCGACCGATTCCGCCTCGCTGGCAATGAAAGAGGCGCTGGACAGTCTCTGATCGGCCGGCAAAAGCGCCTCCGATAAGGATTTAGCGCCAACAATATAGGAAAGCCAGCCAAACTTTATTGGTAAATTTAACACCGCGATTGACTGCGCTCTTTCATGATACTAATTACCAATCCAGCTAGGAAACGTCCGCGAGAGTTCCCTGAAATCGCGAGCGAGCTGGCATTGCCGCGCGAGAATAACCCTCCTGTCATTATCCCTGGACAAAGCAGGATCAACTATGAACAAACCTGGCGATTCAATGTTAATCGGCGAAATGTTGCGCCGAGCCAAACTAATCAAGCTAGAAGACATGACGAACGCCTTGCAGGTATCCGCGAAAACCGGACTGCCCATCGGGCGCGTGCTTGTTATGCTTGGTTTGATTAGAAATGAAACGCTGACGACAGCAATAACGGCCCAGTCGCTTGTTCGTGACCGCTTGATTCATCTAGACACGGCTGTGAAAGCAGTTGAGCTCGCACACCACTACCGTCTCTCACTGACTGAGGCTCTGGAAAGGCTCGGCTGCCTTGACGACCTCAATGATTCCACAAATAAACTGGGCGAGCTGCTCATAACGGCGGGGCACATCTCGCGCCGCCAAGTTGACGAGGCGCTGAAAGCCAGCCAGCATCTTGGTCTGCCGCTGGGCAGAATTCTCGTTCTCAAAGGATTCCTTAAAGGTGGTCTGGTGCAGGCCGCACTTGCCGTGCAAGCGATGATTCGTGATGGCGACATCACCTATGACGACGGCATCGACGCGCTGAGAACAATAAGCGGTCCGGAATGGAGCCTCGATCAGTCCTTCGCCGCTCTCGGCTTGCAGAAACCTGCACGACCGCATCTTCGCCTGGGCGAGCTTTTGCAATTGGCCAAACTGGTGTCCGAAGCAGACATGCTGACCGCGCTCGAGGTTTCACTCTCCACCGACCTGGAGCTTGGAGAGGCGCTCGTAAGAGCGGGCTTTATTTCCGAGGGGCTGCTCGAAGCGGCAATGGGCTTGCAGGAGATGATCGCCTGCGAGCATCTGACCGCCGAGGAAGCTGCTGAAGCTCTGAGGACAATGGGCAGAAAAGGCTGCTCGCTCACCGAATCGATGACTGAAATTCACAAATCAGAGATTAAAGGCGCCAACCTCATTGGGCTCATGGACCTCTTGAAGCTCGCCGGCTTGCTGTCCGATGAAGCGCTCAAGCGAGCCATCGCCTCCGATCCGCGAAAAGTGAAACCATTCGATGAGGTGCTCATTAAAACCGGCTTGATCACGGAAGCCACATTGCACATTGCCATGAAGTGCCAGTCCATGATCGACGCCGAAGAGCTCACATACGAGCAAGCGATCATCGCTCTCCATCACTGGCAATGGAGCGGCGCCACGCTTGCCGAGATCATCGACAAATTCGGCTGGAAGGCAAAGGCCAAGCGTCAGATCCAGAAGACGATTCACGATCTTCCCATCACGCAGTTGGCAGTTGCTGCTGCAAAAAACGGCACCTGGGAACAGAAGAAGAAGCAAGCCGTCTCATAGACTACGCAAGAGTCGTGCTCAAAAGGTACTCGCACGGGCTGCACTCACGAGATACTCGCAAGATCTTGACTCAAGAGATATTTGCTCGAGTCGCGCTCAAGAGATACTCGCAAGATCTGCCCTCAAGAGATACCTGCTCGAGTTGCGCTCAAGAGATACTCGCAAGATCTGCCCTCAAGAGCTACAATAAGATTCCTGCTCCTTCGAAAAGTCCACGCAACCCAACCTGGAGGTCGGGTAATGAAGCTCCTGCCATTTGTTGAACGCTCCAACCAGCGCACCCTGGCGGTTTAGCCGCAAGGTCGTGCCGCCGTCTTGTGCTGGGCGGTCT
>DATNRC010000058.1:0-4073 GCA_036703705.1 Candidatus Obscuribacterales bacterium | reverse complement strand
TGCTTTCGGATGCGCAGGCGAAAGGTGCATGGCAGGCAGCCTGGCGCTCCCTGTCGGCGAAGCGGCGGATATGCTGCTGCCTCAACTGGTGGAGTCGACCAGCAAAATGAAAGTCGGGCCCACCGACAGGGACGAGAATGTGGACATGGGACCGGTTGTCTCCGGCGATCACCTGAAACGTGTGAAATCTCTGATCGATAAGGGCGAGCAAGAAGGAGCGGAACTGGCTCTCGACGGGCGAAAGCTGAAAGTGAAAGAAGCTCCCAACGGCTACTTCCTCGGACCGACAATTTTCGATCGGGCGAAGCCGAATATGAGCATCGTCAAGGAAGAAATATTTGGACCGGTATTATCTGTGGTGCGGGTTGAGACCATCGAAGAAGCGATCGCTCTGGGCGCTCAATGCGAATACGGAAACGGTGCTGTGATTTACACCAACAGCGGCCGCGCTGCGCGCGAATTCAAGCGCCACTTCAATGCCGGCATGATCGGCATCAATGTCGGCGTTCCTGCGCCGATGGCCTGGTTCCCCTTCACAGGATGGAACAATTCTTTCTTCGGCGATCTGCACATTCAGGGCAAAGAGAGCATTCAGTTCTACACTCAGCAGAAGATGACGATGACGCGCTGGTTTGCACCGACAACGAAGTCGAAATTCCAGGACCCGATCTGGAAATCACGCAGCACGTAGGGACTGAGTCATGAAAAATGCAATGCATCTTGCAGGATTCTTTTCTGCACATGCAGTTTGGTGCGCGTCCGAGGCGTTCCCTTGATTCCATTCATTGCTGGTGATGGCTCCGCAGGCAAAACTGTATGCGAGGAAGGCGTCATCGCTAGCCACGAGCAGGGAGCAAAGATTTGGCAAAAGCACATCGACCAGAGCCGCTGCCGACCCAACGCCGGATACGATCGGCGTTGATGCCATATTTGGTATCAAGCAGAGCCTACTGATTGACGGTGACGACCTCAGCAGCTGGTTCTTTCCCAGCCAGAATCGCTGCCTCGCGTGCCGCTGCCTGGGCCACCTCGGCGGCCTCGCGGGCTGCTGCTTGCGCTCCTTCCGCAGCCTCTCTTGCCACCTCCACTGCTTCTCTGGCCACAGCCTGGGCAGCGGCTTTTGCTTCGCGGGCGGCATGTTGGGCGGCCTCGGCAGCTTCTCTAGCCTTTGCTTGAGCCAGCTCCGCTGCTTCCCTTGCTTTTGCCTGGGCGGACTCAGCAGCATTGCGAGCGGCCGCATGCGCGACTCCAGCCGCCTCGCCGGCGGCCACCTGGGCGGCCTTGGCTGCTTCTGCCGCTGCAGCTTGTGCAGACCTGGCAGCTTCTGCGGCATCTCTTACGGCGGCGGCAACTGCGGCTTGAGCCTCTTCGATGAGCTTGATGCGCTTGGTTTCCAGATATTTTTGCGATGGTCGAATAACTCTTTGAGCCAGTCCCAGCTTCTCCAGAAGCCAAATGGCACACCAGGTGAGGTCGAATTCCCACCAGGCGAGGCCGTGCCTGGCGCTCTTGGGAATGGCGTGGTGATTGTTGTGCCATCCTTCGCCAAGTGCCAAAAGCCCCACCCACCATACATTTTGAGAATCTTCGGTGGTTTTGTACGTCTGATAGCCAAACTGAGACAGGTGGCAGAAGGTATTGACGAACTGTGTGCTCCAGAAAATCGTGAAGGAGCCAATCAGGCTGCCGACAAAAGCTTGCCAACCGAGGACGGCGAGAATGAGAAGGCGGAAGACAATGCACCAGAACAGACACAATTGCGCCTGATAAGCGCTATGTTCGCATCCCAGCTTACGGAAGAGGGGATCTTTCATCAGATCGGCAGCCTGCCTCTGAAGCTCTTCATTGGACTGCACTCTGTCGGTGTAGAACATCCACTTGTACATGGCATGCCAGAAGCCGTCACGTGGAGAATGCGGGTCGCCGGGCTGGTCCGACTTCTGGTGGTGCTGCCTGTGGACGCCTACCCAGACGATGGGAGATCCCATGAGGCCGAAGTATGCTCCCGAGCAAATAAGATACTTAAGCCAATTGGGCACGACCAGGGACTTATGGGTCAAGAGGCGGTGATAGCCAAGTGTAATTCCCAATCCGTGATAGACATGCCAAAAGACAGCCCAACCGATAATAGACAATACGGTCGTGACCGTCGGATCAAGCGCGATTCCCAAGATGTGATTCCCCCGAGTGCGGCAGAGTAAGTGATAACATGCAAACCTGTTGGCTCACTGCCTCAGCCAACAGTTTGACTAATGCGACAGCCTCATTCCATGACAATATCACATCCTAAAAGCTGTGTAATTACCTGACAGCTCATTAAATGTATGGATGTATATAAGAAAATGAGTGTCTTGACCGTTCTAAAGAAGTTATTGCGTGACGCTCGCCCATCGACAAAGCGCATGAGACCTGGCTTTCCAAACTGGTCGAATATTTAATTGGAAAGTTCACAATTTTGTTCCCTCCTTGCAACACTCATTTTTGACACAAAGCGCTCCTCATGGGCTGCTTGAGAAAACGCTCCTCAAGTTGACTGCTTGATATACTGACAATCATGTCTTTAACCTTTTTAGCCGCCCAACGCCCCGTCCTGGCTACCCTTCTGTGCCTGGTTTTGAGCTGCCTGCAAATCAATGCCGGCGCAATTGCTCAGGCAGTGCCATCAGATACGGTGCCTCAACAGCAAGAGACACCGCTGAAAATTGTCCTCGCTCTTGGTGGCGGAGGCACGCGAGGCTGCGCGCACATAGGGGTGATACGCGCGCTGGAGAAAGAAGGAATCAAGTTTGACGGAATTGCAGGCACGAGCATGGGTGCCATCATAGGAGGGCTTTATTGCGCTGGTCTTTCCATCGATGAGATAGAAGACAGGCTGCTCAATAAGTCCTTGCTGCATGCCTATCATACTGTTCCCATCCCAATCAGACTCGCTGTGGTGCCAATCTTCTTCATTCCGCATTTGTTCGGTCATCGCCCCTACGATGGTCTGTATAAAGGGAATCGTTTCCGCAACTACCTCAACAATTCCGTTCCTGAATGCGGCAGGAACATCGAGGAGCTGCGCATTCCTTTTCGGGCCGTAGCGGCAAATCTGCTCGATGCGAAACCATACGCCATTAAAAGCGGCAACCTGGGGTTGGCTATTCAGGCAAGCTCAGCAATTCCCGTGCTCAGGCGTCCTGTGCCGGTGGAGGACAAACTCTTCGTCGATGGCGGCATCCAAGCCAACCTTCCGGCCAAGCAAGCAAGGGAGATGGGCGCCGATTTGGTAATTGCCGTCAATTGCGATGAGACGTTTCCGCCGGTGCCGCCGTCGACATTCCGCCACATAGGCAGCGTCAGCCACCGCGTCATCAGCATGTTGCTCTCGAAAGTGGATGAGGATCAGCCGAGCGCAGCAGATGTCGTCATTCATCCTGGCTTGAACGGCATTCACTTGCTTTCCACCAACATGAAGGAGGCCAGGCGAGCCATTGCTGAGGGAGAAAAAGCAACGTTGGAAGCCATGCCTGCCATTCGCGCAAAAATCGAGCAGATAAAGAAAGAGCGACTGGCTGAGAGGGAAAAGCGGAAGTCAGTGAATGGCATAACCATGTCGGAAAGCGAAGCCGCTGCTGACAAGAAGTGACTGAAGCAGCAAACCCAGTGCAATCCAGAGATTCCAACTCGCCGCAAGAAAGTCGCCCCTGGTCGCGGATGGCATGTGCCTTGTTGTTCATCATCACAGGCATTTGGCATTTTGTTCAACCGCGCCCTTTCATCGCCATTGTTCCGGCAATGTTGCCGTTTCCAGCCGCCATCGTTTACGTAACAGGAGCCTGGGAGATCCTCGGCGGCATAGGGCTGTTGACTCGCCGTTACAGAAAATGGGCTGCCATCGCCCTTGTGGCGCTGCTGGTCGCCGTCTTTCCGGCCAACATCAATATGGCTGTCAATCACATCACGCTCGGACTGCCGGAGCCCGTGCTCTGGCTCAGGCTGCCGTTGCAATTCGTGCTCATCTTTTGGGTTCTTGCCGCCTCACGCGATACTGGCGGCTCGCAGTGAATTGGGAAGCGGCGCGCCCCACCAAT
>DATNRC010000057.1:0-4492 GCA_036703705.1 Candidatus Obscuribacterales bacterium | reverse complement strand
CCCCCGCCGCTTGTTCTCTTCCCTGAAGAGGCCCTCGCCAAGCAAAGGCGAGCGCTGCGCGAATACCTTGTTCAGGAGTCCGGTGGGGCCGCTGAAGAAGGTTTTCCGGGAGTGTTCGGATTAACGCCCGTTGATTGCGCGATTGCGCGCTCGGGCAGAGTTAACCGCAAAACACTCGCTTGAGTCGAATGCGATTAGACAGCAATCCGATCGTGGAACGTGCCACCGGATGTGCTACCGCTATCGGGGTTTGCGGGGGCCGGGAAATCCGAGGCTGAGGCGGCTGTCTCCCTGCTCTTCTCGCGCTTCTCCTCCTCGCGCATCTGGACGAGAATCTTGCCCACTTCGTCCTTGACGGAGGTGAAGGAAGGAGTGCCGTTGTCCTTGACGATGGAGATGACTTCCGGACCGGTGAGGTCGATCTTCTCCACCAGCGCATGCGAGAGCGCCTCGACAGCGGCGCGATTCTCGGCAATGAACCGCCGCGCCAGAACAAACGTTGCGTTGACGATGTCCTCGGCTTCCTTGACGGCTGCCGGGGTGTGACCGCCGCCAACGGCCAGCGTCGACGTGAGCCGCTTGCCCATGCCATAGTGTTCGACCATGGCAAGAGCAGTGCTCATCGCCTGATTGAGGTCACTGGAGACGCCGGCGGAACGGTCATTGAGAACGACCTCCTCCGCTGCGCGGGAAGCGACGGCAATGAAGATGCGGCGGAAGGTGTCCTCCTCCATCATCAAATTGCGCTCCTCCACGGCCTCGAACATCACCGCACCAAGGAATTCCTCAGTCGGGCGCAAAGTGGCGCCGGAGCAGAGAAAGCCATTGGGCGGGAAATGGACGACGGCAGCACCATGCCCCGATTCGTGAACGGCGATAGGCCAGCGCTCTTCCTCATGAAGAGGAACAGGACGGGGGGCGCCGAACTTCTTGAAGCGGATTTGCCTCCACAAATCTTCGAAGGTGACGGTTTCCCTGCCTTCGAAAATCACCGAGCGGGCGGCAGCCTCGCAGACTTCCTCGATGTCGGCGCCGGTCATGCCGCGGGAAAGCTGCACGAGCTGTTCGTGATCGATGTCCCGGGCGAGCGTCTTCTTGCGCAGATAGAAGCGGAAGAGACCGCGCCGCGAGTCGTCGTTTGGGTTGCCGATGTAGAGCTTGATCGATCCGAAGCGTCCGGAGCGGATGAGCGCCGGATCGAGACGGTCGAGTTCCATGTTGGTAGCGGCGATCCAGAGGATGCGCCACACCTTCTTCTCCGTGCGCTTGGCGAGGCCCCAGCGCTTGCGCAACTTCAAGGTCCAGGTTTCACCATTGGTGGCGCCGGACATCTCCGTGAGCAGCGTCTGCAGCGTTCCGTTGCCGCCCATGCCGCCCATCATTCCCATGCCGCCCATGAGACCCATTCCGCCTACGCCACCACGAGTGGTGCCGATAGCGTCGATCTCGTCGAGGAAGACGACACAGCCGCCGTACTCCTCAGCGTTCTTGCGGATCTTGCGGGCGAGCGCCTTGACGATGAGCATGCCCATGGCCACGAAAGGACCATTGAGCGAAGCCGACGCGCAGATGGCCACGGGAAGATTGGCCTTGGCGGCAATCACTTTCGCCAGCAGGGACTTGCCGGTTCCCGGCGGCCCGTAAAAGAGCGCGCCGTTTGCAGGCTTGGTGCCGTTCTTCTCGTAGAGCGCCCAGTTGCGCAGAGACTCAACCATCTTCTGCGCTTCCACTTTCACGGACTCGGAGCCGATCCAGTGGTCCCAGTCCAGGTCGTCGGCAACGTCTCCCGGGTAGTACCAGTCCACCTGGGGACGCCCCATCGCCCAGAACATGATGAAGATGTTGAAAAGGGAGAAGATCACCACCTGAATGAGCGTGAAGACTAGGGTGATGATGATGGGCATCGCCTGGCTTGCTCCCTGAGCTCCAAGGAGCATGTTGAGAAGCAGCCACAGGGCGACGGGCACGATTACGAAGAACTTCAGCTTCCAGGCGGTGCGGAAGAACGTTCCGCGGAAACGCGCGTTGAAGTGGAACAGCGCATTGAAGCCAAACAGCAAGGCGATGGCAATCAGAAGCAGTGTGATAGACATTGCTTTTCTCCTGTCTATCTCTTACTTCGTCTCCGCCGCGGCGGCCGGAGCTGGCGAAGAACTGCCGGAGTTTGACGGGGCCGCGGCGGGTGGATTGAGCCCGGCCTCGATGAATTTCACAAGATCTTCCTCCGTCTGAATGGCCAGCTCCGCATTAAGGAGCTCCAGCTTCTTCGAGAAAAGGAAAAACTTGGGATAAACCGGCTGGACGATGGGCATGGATGCGAGCTGTTCGAGAACGACCTGCCTGAATTGCGGGTCGCTCAAGATCTGCTGCACCAGGGCGCCAGTCACCTCCACCTTGTTCTGGGCCGCGTACTGCTTGGCATATTGAATGGCGAGCTGCACAGCGACTTCCTGAGCAACGGCGGGATAGATGACTGCCTGCTCCACGAGCTGTGTGAGCGGCGCGTCGTCGTATGGGTTGATGGCGAGAATCTTAACCTTGCCGCTGTAGCGCTTCGCTACGGCAGCCAGATTGAGACTCTTCATATCGCAGCTTTGCGGCACGCACTCGACGATGAGCACGACCGTGTCCGGTGAGGCCTTGAATGAGCCTTTGCCGTCCTGACTCAACTTCAGCTCTTCCTCGACGTTGTCTCGCGTCAACCATGTAACGGAGCTCTTCTCGAAGGGGCTTACGATGCCGCCGTTTTGCGAGGCATACCAGAGCAAGCCTGCGCAGCCGACGGCAAAGATGATGAGGAACGAAAAGACCTTTGTCACGCGGTGACTGAAAATCCGGGTGACCGGGGACTTCATCTTTGTCTCCTTTCGGTAGGTGTCTGCCACGGAAGGTCGACCGCGGCAGCCTTTTATAAGGCAGGACATCGGCCCGGCTGCCGATGCTGTTTTTCGAAGCACGTGCGCGAAAAGGCGGGCAAGGACTTAAGGGCGACTTCGCCCAAAAACTGGTCGGAGACAGTGTCCTTGTGACTGTTGCTTATGTGCTTCGAAGGGCAGGGGGAAGAGAGCAATTCCACAGTAGGGAAAAAAGCGGAGGATCTCAAGCGAAGAATGAAGGGCTTGCCTTAAGATGTACTCAGGAACGACAGCGCAAACTCTTTGCAAGCTTGCGCAGCTGGCCCGTCGGCGTGACGCGCGACAAACCCCTGGCAAGATGAGCTTCTTGGCAACTGTGGGCAGTGCCGCGAGCCTCGCCAGTTGCGCGTGAATCTGGGGATAAACAAAGGGATTCTGCAGATGGCAACGGAACGAATGAAAAAATCATCGTTCGGTTGACAAGGAACAGATGACGAAGCTCGTCGTCGCACATGAATATGGGAATCATGATGAGGAAGCCGACTGTGGCTAACGGACAGAAAAAAACTGCGATTGCGCTTACAGCCATTTGTTTATTGCTGGGCCAGGCGCAAGGCATCGCCTATTCACACGCGGATCTTGCGGAGCTGGAAAACAAATTCTTCTTTCACGAGTACAAGAATGAGACTGCTGACGCGCGTCTTGAGCGCCTGGAAAAGCTTGTGTTTGGAGAAGCAGGCAGCGGCAGTGAAAGCGCGCGCTTGCAAAGGCTGAAGGCAGCGGTCCGTGGCGGTGCGACCAATGATATTGCCGGCTTGCCATCGCCGCCGTCGCCAATCGCACAGGCGCCAGCGCACAGCACACAAAAAATCGCCTCGGCTGGTGCCAACCGTAATGCTTCACGCAGTCGCAGTGCAGACGATAGCGATCGCTATGCGGAGATTTACACTCCCTCACCATCTGGTGCGGATTATCGTTCTTTGTCGCCCAAACAAAGCTATGGTTCCTCACCATTGCATGGCACCTATGGCTCCTCGCCGTCTTCATCCGATCGAAGCTATCGCTCACCAGAAGTGGCTTCGAGCCCTTATGGCTCTTCATCGTCTTCATCCGATCGAAGCTATCGTTCGCCAGAAGCGGCTTCGAGCCCTTATGGCTCGCGACTGTCAACGACATCTTCGCGTCGGGGTATCGGCAAGCCCCGGTCTGCAAAGATTGCATTTGCTAAGCCTCAACAGCCGACCATTGCCAAACCACCAGGTAATGCCCTTAAGCAAGCACAACAGCGCGAAGAGATCGAACGCCGCATTGCTGCCTTTGAAAATTCAGGACCAACAGGTGTGATTGGCGAACTGGCGAGTATGGAGCAAAGAATCCTCGGACGAACTCACCGCAACGAGCCGCTCATGCGGAGAGTGGAGAGGCTCGAGAAAGCACTGCATGTAAAATCGGTGCAGTCTGATCCGCTCATACTGCGATTTACTCACGTTCGTGACGCTGCTCAATCGTCAAACATTGCCAGTTCCAACTCATTCCCAACTGCTCAAGCAGGCACAGGAGCGGAGAATGCGGCATATTCTAGCTCACAGGCTCCGCGAACAGGATATTCGAGCTCACAGGCTCCGCGAACAGGATAT
>DATNRC010000056.1:0-4559 GCA_036703705.1 Candidatus Obscuribacterales bacterium | reverse complement strand
GGAATGGGCAGCTTTTTCAGCGGAGTGGCCAGAGTACCCATCACAGCTACGGTCATCGTATTCGAGCTGACTCACGACTTCAATGTATTTCTTCCCCTCTTGATGGGCAGTATGGTGGCATATGTTGTGGCCGAAAAGCTTTATCCCGGGTCGATTTACGACCGCCTTCTCTCAATGAATGATGACGCCAAAGAAAGTCATGGCGCAAAGCAAGCATTGTCCGGCCCGCAGAGCTGATTATGAGCGATCTTCTTGCTTCTTCTTTCCTTTATCTTTGAATTGCCCGCTGCCCTGCGCGATGGCCGAGCGCCGGGAAGAAAACAACGGCAACTCGATTGTAAATGTGCTGCCTCTTTCCGGGCGGCTGACGAGCGTAATCTCTCCATTATGAGCGCGCACAATCTGGCGGCATAAGTAAAGTCCAAGTCCTGCGGTTGCCTGATATTGCCTGCCAGCATTGCCCTGCCAGCACTTGCTGAAGACTTTTGCCTGCTCGGCAAGGGGGATGCCCAGACCGGTGTCTGTCACATGCAGCAAGACAGAATCACCATGCACCATTCCCATGAGGTGAACCGACCCGCCTGCGGGAGTGAATTTCAGCGCGTTGTCGAGCAAATTGACGATTACTCGTCTCAAAGCCATGGGATCTCCTAAGACCTTCCCCGCCTCTTTTTGCGAAGAGAGATTGTGGCTTAAGTTTATGCCCTTGTGCTCGAACAGAAGGGACAATTCTTGCAGGCAATTGAGCGCCAGATTGAACATCGATACACTCTGCAGCGAGAGATTCAACAAGTCATTTTCGCAGCGATAAACGTCAATCACGCTCTGCACCATTGTTACCAGCGAGCGATTGCTTGCTCGCAAGATGTTCAAAATCTCACTGTGCTGATTGTCGACCGGCCCCAGGGCTCCATTGAGCATCGCTTCCAGTGTTCGCTCCGCTCCCAGAAGAGGCGTCTTGAGGTCGTGCACCAGAGCAGCGACAAAATCTTCTTTGCTGCGGACGCTGTTGTAGCGATCGGTGACTTCGATCAAGCTCATCGAAATGCTGTTGTTCATGTTGGTCTCCCGATCTTTTATGGGCCAGCACGCAACATCGAAGTATTTGACGGAGGAGACATCCTTGCCGGGAAGCAAAACTTTGTAGTTTTCAATCTGTATTTTTTCACCTTTCTCTAGCACCCGAGCAAAAGTTTCCGTGCTGAATTGAAACACTTCCTCGATCCGTTTGCCGATAATTTCAGTCACGGGCTTCTCGAAGAGGTTGGCAATTTGCTTGTTTGCTTGAGTTATGATCAGGCTGGAGTCCAAAGTAAGGACGCCTATCGGCGCCATGTCGAGCGTATTGTAAGTCCTGCTGTGTTCTGGTCGTCCCGGCCCCAATTGTTGATTGACCGCCTGCGCCTGGCTCGTCGCTTGCGTCGCATTGATATCCGTACAATATCCGACAAAACCGATGAAAGTTCCGTCGGACAGAAATATCGGCAACGCCGACTCGAAAAAGCGAATGAATCTTCCGCCTGCGCCTGAGCACTTCAATTTGACTTCCATGTGCGTCGGCTTCATGTCCTTCGCCGCTTGATTGTGCGCTTCCAAATAGCGCTTCATGTCCTCCGGGTGAATGTGCCGCCGCCAGGCAGCGCCCGTTTCTTCACTAAGCGTGCTGCCGGTGAGCTCGAGCCATCTCTTGTTGAAAAATATCCTCTCCCCTTCTGCATTGCTAATCCATATTAGATTGGGGGAGGAGTTTGTGACAGCCAGAAGTCGTTGGGCATTTTCCTGAGAGCTTCGCTCAGCTTGCTTCCGCTTGCTGACATCGCGAATCAGTCCGATCACTCCAATCACTTGACCGGATTGGTTCCTCATCGGCGTATAGTATGCATTGAAGTACCCTGTCTTGCCGGTCGCCGGGTTGTGGAATGTGCGATCGCGGCTTACCATCGTCTTTCCGTTGAGCACTTCATAAAGACGCTCTGCCTCGCCATTTTGCTTGAAGCACGGCAGGACATCGGTAATGACCTGCCCCAGCACCTGCGCCCGCAGCAATTCGAAGATTCGCTCCAGCGCCGGATTCCAAACAATGACCCGCAACTGCAGATCGAGCGCGATGGTGCCCTCATAGCTGTTGCAGAGGAGGAAATCGCTTATCTGGCGAAGCATTGTCGAACCGCTTTCTTGCCTTTGCAAGACGCGTCCTACAGTCTTCTCCAGATTCGGGCCTTTCAGGTCCTCAAAAGCAATGACGTCGGCTGCGCCCAATCTGATGTACTCGAGGGCCAGGCGCTCGTCATTGTGCTTGTCCACCACAACTAAGGGAGCATGTGGAGCCAATTGCGTCAGCGCCCCTATGGGACGACCGGCATTGCCGCCCAAAACATCATCGCCAACGACAATGAGTGTGATTTCGGAAGTTCTAAGCACATGGCATGCGTCAGCCAGAGTCTCCGCCTCCACTGCCCCCACAAAGACGAACGGTTCGGCACCGAGGCGTTCGGAGAGCTGTTCCGAAATGAATTGCCTGTCGCCGCCAACCACGAGCGCGTGGATGGGTCCGAAGAAACTGGACATAGGGTTGCCAACGAAGGGGTGGGGAGGTCGCCTCATTACCAACATATCATTGCTGAGCCATATGGGGAATAGCTCAACCGGGGGAATGCCCGACAGGGCTAGCTTTTTCGGTACAAGGGGCCTAGGTAAGTTTTGGCGCCACAACAGCATCACTGGCTCTAGAACAGCGATCTGGCGACTGACCAACTTCGTTTGCCGGAACTTCGGTCGGCAAATTGATGACGAAGGCAGTGCCCTTTCCCACCTGCGAACTTACTGCAATATCGCCGCCATGAGCACGAATGATTTGGCGGCAAAGATAAAGGCCTAAGCCGGCGCTTGCCTGTCTCGGCTTGCCGCCCTGCCCCTGGTAGAACTTTTTGAAAATGTTCTCCCGTTCGCTCTCAGGAATGCCGATGCCTGTGTCAGCAATTCTGACCACAATAGCTCCACCGGCAAAAGCAACATCGACGGAAATCCTGCCTCCGCCAGGCGTAAACTTCAGCGCATTATCAAGGATGTTGAGGAAAACTCGGCGCAACGCCAATCGATCGCCCTTCATTTCCGGCAGTGGCGAGACAATCCGTTCTTCAATCTCGATGCCCCTTTCGGCAAAGAGCTGTTGCAGTTCGGAGAGGCAGTGCGCAATCAAACCTCCCACCTCAACGTTTTCCAGTGTAAGCCTGCCGGCATTGTTCTCATAGCGATAAGCTTCGATCAAATTGTGCACCATGGCAAGAAGCGCTTGATTGCTGCGTTTTAGTGTCTCAAGCACATATTTGTGTGAGGAGTCGACCGGTCCCAGAAGACCGCTCAGCATCGAATCGATTGCCCGGTCGGCACCGACCAGCGGAGTTTTGAGGTCATGGACGAGAGAAGCGACGAAGTCTTCCTTTTGCTGGACAATCCGTTGTCTTTCTGTCACCTCGACAGTGCTTACGCAAATTTCGATCTGCTCGTCTGCCACTTGCTGCGGCCAGCAGGCCAAATCCCAGAATTGCTCTGAGGAATCATCTTCGCCGGGAATGACAATGCGGAAATTTTCCAGGCGCACTCTCTGTCCGAGCTTTATCACCGGCTCAAAAATCTCCTCGCCCAGATTGCTCACCACCTCTGTGATTCGCTTGCCCACGAGCTCGGCGGGGTGGCGACCCATCTGTCCTGCCACTTCCCGATTAGCCTTCCTGATTACGAGATCATTGTCCAGCTTGAGAAAGCCGATTGGAGAATTATCGAGAGTGCCGTGCGGAAGCTGCTTGTTAGGCTGGGTGAGCTCCATCTTTTCATGCCTGGGGACGGGATCAGCAATCGTGCCTATGTAGCCAATAAAGGTGCCATCGGAAAGAAATTGGGGCACGCATGATTCATGAACACGGCGATTGACGCCATCGGCGCCCCGCAAACGGTAGTCGATTTGAAACGGCCTTTGATTGCGCGCGTTTACTTCATAAGTTTCGCAATAACGCCTCACATCATTAGGATGAATTGACTGCCGCCAGCCACAACCCACCACGCTTTCCAGGTCGCGCCCAGTAAAGGCGAGCCAGGCTCGGTTGAAAAACGAGCGCTCCCCGGCGGCTGTGCTTATCCAGATGAGATCGGAGCTTGAATTAGCGATATGCTCCAGACGGCATTGCATTTCTTGATGGGCAATCTCGAAAACTTTACGCCTCGTCTCGTCACGCACAATGACCGCCATGCCTGCTACTTTTCCGGCCTCGTCGCGCAGAGGCGTGAAAAAAGCAGAGGCATATCCGCTGGCGCCGCTGTCGGCATTTTCGAAGTATTTGTCACGCACAAGCACAGGACGGCCGGCGAGCACATCAGCCAGTTTGTTGCGGGTGGATGAATCTATAAAGCTGGGAAGAACGTCATGCATGCCATAACCGAGCACATCCTGGCGGTTCAGCCCGAACAATCTCTCCATCGCCGGATTCCAGACGCGGATTTTGAGATCCAGATCGAGCATGCAAACGCCATCAAGGCTGCAACTGATCAAAGTCTCTCCGTAC
>DATNRC010000055.1:0-3273 GCA_036703705.1 Candidatus Obscuribacterales bacterium | reverse complement strand
TCTTTCCACGGTCGGCTACGCTCAGCGCCAGAAGGCGAGCTATGTCGAGCCTCCGCTTGTTACGGCCGGCAAGCAATTGGAAAAAATTGCCCAATTCATTGCCGAGGGTGAAACCGCATATTCGGCAAGTGATGTTTTGCGGGTCCTTCTCAGGAGCCAGGATGGTGCCGATGACGTCCTGGCACCGGCAAATGCCGGAGCTCTCACCCAAGGCAGCCGATGATGGTAATCAATTTGTGCTCATTCGCTGTAATGATGCGGCGGTTTTGCTCGCCCTATAAGATTGCCAGAGGAATGCAGGCAAACCTCCCTGCGTGGTGCCCTAGTTAGGGCGACAGCGACAAGCCAGTACCGCGAGAAAGTCACCGACGTGCAACGGTGAGCGGGACTGGCTTTCGTGTGTGTGGTTGCCTTGAGACTTGAGAGCCTTGAGAAACAGGAATAATGTTATTTGCGCCCTGATCGCAAGGGCGGCCGCCGCGGGCAATTATCCTCCGGACCGTGCTCATTAGCGCCTTCGAAAGGGCATGTGCAATCGACTTCCATAACCTCGGCCGCAATTTCCTTCAGCTCCACCATGATTTTCAAAATGCGTTGCCCGCGTTCGGTAATGCTGTGTTCCACTCGGCGCGGCAGCTCGTCGAATTCTTCTCGCTTGATGAGACCGTAATGCTCCAGTTCTTTGAGCCGCTCCTGCAAACACTTCATGGAAAGAGAGGGGATCAGGCGCAAGAACCGGCGTGTACGAACCGGCTCGATGGAAGCTTCTCTGAGGATCTCCACAGTCCATTTGGCGCTGATGATGTTGAGCATCTTTGATATGGGGCATTCCGGCAACGAGCCGTTGGTTCTGTAGGGTTGCATTTTGTCACTCCGGATTTGATGTTGCGGTTTTGACTGCGATTGTGACGGTGAAAGTTGTTCCTTTTCCGGACTCTGTCTCACAAGTGATTTCACCGCCATGGGCTCTGGCAATTTCACTGCAGAGGCACAGCCCTACGCCGGTTGTGGCTGCATACTTGCCGGTGGCGGACATTTTGTAGAAACGATTGAAGAGGTTGGGCACATCCTCGGCCGGCATTCCCTGCCCGTCGTCAGAAATGGCTATTGCTGCCAAATTTTCATCCTTGAGTGAGGCCGAGACGGTTACTTTTGTCACTGCATATTTGATCGCATTTTCCAGAAGGTGGTGCAGGAGCAGCGCAATCTGCTCGCTGTCGCACACTATTTCAGTCAGATTCTCGGCAATATCGGTGCTTAGCTGGATAGATCGTTTATTCGCCTTGCTCTTCAGTCGAGCAATTACGCGGCAAATCAGCTCCCTTATGTCAGCTGATGATAAGACAAGGCCGATTTGGCCCGTTTGATGTCCATACAATGCTGAGAGCATCCTTGTCAATCTGGCGACCTCTTCGTTGTTTTCTGACATCAGTTGGAGAATTTCGCTCTGCTTGTCGCTGATCTCGCCAAATGTGCCCTCCAAAAGGAAGTCGATTGTTCTTTGATTTGCCAAAAGCGGAGTGTTCAAGCGATGGTCGAGCACCCAAAGAAAGTCTTGCCTTAAATCATGAAGACTTTGCTTTATTCTTGCTGATTCCTCTCGCTCCTTGTTGCGCGCCTCAATCACTTCCGCGAGATCTGCTTTTTTTCGCTGCAGCGTGCGCCATAGTTCTTTGCGAACCTGCTCGAGCTCATTTTCTTTCAGTCTCATCACATACCAGACGAGTACCATCCCGCCAAAGGTGGCAGCAAAGCCCCTCACAAAGTGAGTGATACGAATTTTCTCGCCATCCAGTCCGGGAAAGAACGTATACTGAACCGCATCGAGAATGAAAAAAACAACAAAAGAGATAATCAGGGCGGAAAGTATGCTGTGGCGGGCATAAAAGTCCGCCATGTCCGTTATTCTGAAGTGGCGCAGCTCCTCAATGAGGGACGGCCGCGCCTTAAACAGCTTGCTGTTGCTATCGTCTGAGTACGTCATCATCACATAGTTTGGACCGAACACAGTGGATGGCACTGTTGTGATCAACATTACAGTAGGATTGTGGGCGGATCATCAGCCGAATTGCGGAATTTTGCGGCTTAATGCTGCTTTTGCGGGTCAGACCATACTTCGCCCGGGGCGTTGCTTCTCAATATTTACCAATACGTGTCAACCGAAATGAGGATGTCAGCGATTGAAGTTAGACCCTGCGGATGGTTTTATCTGGTGACAATCAGCTCACAATGTTATGTTCATTAGAGTACTTTTCTCGATCGATAGGTGCCCTTATGATGCCGAAGCTGGTGACAAGATATGCAATTTGCTTGCAGTTGATACTTCTTTTGAGCGCCAATGGCGCGCCTTTGTGGGCCAAAGACACTGTACAGGAGACCGAACGCTTGGCTCCTGCTTCTGCAATTGAGGCAATCGATTCTGCCGATTCTGTCGCCAATGATCAATGGGCCACTTCGCCTGTCCGGACATCTCAGGATGAGGGCATGCTGGCGGCTGGTGAAAAGAACGGTGAGGAAACGGAGCGACAATTGGACGAGGCGCGAGCATCGGCTTTGGAGGAGCCGGCCAATGAAGGATACAAGCTGGCTCAAGCCGTGCCCGAGCAACAACAGCTCGTCGACAGCATTGAAGAAGTGACGAGATCGATTGCCAGAGCCGAGATTGATCTGTTGAAGCTCAATACGCGTTATCGCATAGAGTCCACCAAGCAAAGCAAATTCAAAGTCTGGCGGCAGTTTATTTATAATCTCGGGCAGTATTCTGTGAGCAATGCCGGTATAGATCACGTGGCATATGCGCGCTGGCATACGTGGCAACATCCGGCAAGAGCGACCAAGGACTTCTTGCGCTCAGGACCGATAATGCTTCTCATCGGGCACTCAATCGGCGTCGGCGGCATCCTCATTGAAGGAACTCTTGATCTCTTTGGCGATTACCAGCGACGGCGCAAGGGCTTTGATGGAGCGAGCTTTCGCCGGTCTGTTCTGGACAAGCAACGGGAAGTCGACGCATTGATTGCAAGAAGAGAAGCGCTGATAGCAGGCGCTAATCTGTCACATGAAGCGAAGGCTCTTTTATCTTGCGAAGGCGAATTGCTTAAAGATGTTCGCGACTGCGCTCTCAATGAGTACGCCAAATTCAGAGTGCGGGCCGCAAAGTGGCGGACGGCTCGCGATGTGAACAGCCTGGTTTCCTTCGGCGCTGCAACCACAGGCGGGTATCTTGGCGCTCTTATGGCCATCATTGCCATTGCCAATCGCAAGCCCAAGATG
>DATNRC010000054.1:0-11476 GCA_036703705.1 Candidatus Obscuribacterales bacterium | reverse complement strand
CCGCGCCAACCTCCAGCGCATTGGTGCGCGAGAATGCGCTTGCCGCGATAAATGCCGGTTTTTTCAATTTGAGTGATGGTGAGAGCGCCAGCTATGTGTTCATCGACGGCAAGAAAATGTGCGAGCCGAGAGAAAACCATGATCTGGTCTCTAACCCGCGGTTGAAGCCGTTCCTGGAGCAGATTTTCAATCGCACCGAGGTGAGGTTTGTCGAGGACAGCTCTGGACGCCGATCTGTTTTGTTCGCCCGGCACAATCAAAGGCTCCCCAATCGAGTGAAGCTCATTCATTCGATACAAGCCGGTCCCCGCCTGTTGCCGACCTTTACTGCCGCCGATGAAGCGTTTATACGAACGGAAGCCGACGGCAAGGATGTCGACTCGATAGGCTGCAAGCGCACGGCAGCCCGCACCGCATTTGGTGTTACGGCGGACAACAGAGCATTGCTTCTGACCGTGGCGGGAAAGGGGCAGGATGAATTTTCCTCAGGCATTACCCTCGATCAACTAATAGCTGTTTTGAGACGTCTCGGTTGCGTGAGCGCGATCAATTTCGACGGCGGGACTTCCACCACCATGGCGGTACGGCGAACTGGTCCTGATGTGGAAGCTTTAATGCTTGACGCTACCGGTGATCTCCCAGAAGTTACTGAATTGAAAGCAAAGTTGAGACGACTCCTGGCATCGCATAATGCCGATGCCGTTGATGTCATGAAACTACAGGTAGCAATTGCTGCAGCAGAAACCAAGCGCTATAGGCATTCTGTCCATGATACAAGTGCTTTGAGCGGATGTGACTTCGCTCATGAACCCCATGAACAGCGTGAGCTGGAGGAAGCGTTAAGACGTCGGTTCGAGCAATCCGCACCAGCAGAGAGACAGCATGCAGGAGCAGCGATAGTTGTCTGCGGAAGATCGCCCGAAACACGCGTGAAATCTATCCTGATGATCGTGCCGAAGAAATAGCGACAGGTGTCTGCCTGGTGCTCTGATGGTCAACTCTCGGGTAAATATTGAGTGAGGCGCAGAGGAAGTAAGCAAATGCATCGAAATGGAAAAATGACTCCGTCACCTTTCGGACTTGCTGTCGCGATCGTATTTTCAATGGTGCCTCTTTTGTCAGGTTGCTCTCAACCGGATGATATGACACAGGCGCAGACTTATTTGCAAGAGAGAAATTATGAGGCGGCAATTGCAAGCATTGACAAGGCGATCGCCAAGTTTCCGAGAAATGGATCTGCGTACTATCAGCGTGCCGGAACGTATCTCTTGTTGAAGAAGTACGAAAAAGTTGTCGAGGACACGAGCAAGGCGATCGAAATTTACAAGGAAGACGAGGCGGAGCCGGGTTTAATTGGAACAGCTCTTGCGCTGCGCGCAGTCGCATACAACAAGCTCGGTAAGCATCAGAAAGCGATAGGAGATTACACCGAGGCGATCAAAGCAGACTCGAGAAATGAGCATCTGTACTATCAAGGCCGCGCACACAGTTACAAATTGGCAGGGCAGTATCAGAAGGCGGTGGATGATTTGAGCTGGCTTGTGGACTGGGAGAAGCCTGCACCTGACTCGGACTCGCAGATTTACATTGCCCGCGTGCAATGCGAAGCTCTAATGGACCGTGCCGAAGCCTATGACAAATTGCACAAGCCCGCTCTTGCTGCAGCCGACCGAGCGAAGGCAAAGAAAAAAGGCTATTCGGAAGAACAGCACCGTAGGATTACGGCGGCGCGGGAGCGATAGGTGCAATTCCACAGTTACGCCTGTGGGTCTTCCCACTATCATCGAGAAACAGCCAGGCTGACTCCCCTCTAAGCCGGCGCCTCCAACCCACACGCGCATACCCCGCGCGCATATGGGTAAAAAGTATAAGGAATTCCAATTCTGGCTAATCAGAGCCCGCTGTTCCTTGCAACGGGCATGAGCGTAAGACTCCGGCCGGGCGATGCAGTGCATCACTCAGGGACTGAGACGGGCAGCAGTACCGATGACTAATCAGGGCGATAAAGCCGTAAACCAAAAACCAGAAGACGATCCGGCGAACAAGAGCGAGCTCGAGGCGCGGCAGAAACTGGCGCTCGATTCGCAGCGTCATCCGGCCGCCAAGCAGCAAGAATCGGGAGATCTTTTGGGGGGTGCCTTCCAGAGCATGCAGAAGGGCCTCGGCGACTTCCTGGGAACGGTTCAAAAGGGCAGCGGCGAGATCGTTCGTAACATGCAAAAGGCAACGGATGAGCTGGTTCAACAAACTGAGAAAACTGCAAACGATGCTGTCCGCAATGTGCAAAACGCGGCAGGTGACGGCGTCAACCTGGCGCTGGACAATTTTACCGGACAACATTCCGGTGACAGGATGATCAATGCCATCAGTCCTGAAACGGCGGCCGGCTATATGAAGGGAAAGAGCCTCCAGGAGGACATAAGCAGCGGACGCCGTGACGCTTCGCGGCTGACACCGCAAGAGAAGCAGGATCTTGACACTTTCAAGCGCGTGCGAGAGACGATTGCGCAGGTTCCCTTTTACGACCAGGCGTCGATGTTGCGCTATGTCGAAAAGGGGCTGCAGGAGAAGGCGAAGGCTGCCCCTGTCACGAGAGACGCAACGCTGAAGCGAGATTCGTCCGGCACCGCGGGCAATACTGCGCCGAATATGCGTGTCAACGACAATCAGGGGGCGCAGAAGAAGAACCTGAGTGTGACGGGGCGTTCTGATGCAAAGCTGACCAAAGGACAAGCTTTCAACCTACCCGAGAAGGGGCGACAGTCATCATCGAGCGTGAAGTTCGAAGGAGCGCAGCCGCCAGCTAAGTCCGGCGCGCCAATTGCTCGGGACGGCAAGTCGCAGCTGGATGTGAGAGCGCCGGGCATTATGCGCAGCGACGATAAGAAATCCCTCGCTGCCCAGGGACGATCCGCTTTTGATGGCAATCTGCAAGCAAAGGGCACTACACCGCCGGGTGACCTGGCGCGGCGCAATCAGCTAAGTCGCGATTTGCATACGGATCGTAATCTGACAGCTGATGGGCGTGCTGCCAAGGAATTCAAATCCAACCGACAGGAGACACAGGCCGTTCTCGATCGGCTGCGCAAAGAGTCTGAGCGCGCGCATGAAAAAATCGGCGCCGCCGCCTATCAAAAATTGTCCTCAGAGGGCGCACGGCAAGTGCTTGCCGCTAAGCGAGAGAGCGGCAAGCAGATTTTGCCGGACAAAGACCTGCGGCAGAGAGACGGTTTTGGTTCGTTTGCCGGTCATAAGCAACTCAAGGACCAACAGCTGGCCAACGGCTCGGATGTGAAAGAACAGTTGCGAAGACGGGCTCAAGAGCAAGCGGGAAGCGGCGCCGTGGGAGACCACAAGGGAGCGCGCCCAATCAATGAATTGCACAATCTCAAAGCTCAGCGTGCAGAGAAGGGTGAGAGCAAAGGAGGTTTGCCCGGCAACTTTCCAATTGGGCACGGGACTGCCGACCAGAAATCGATGCCCTACAAGGCTGGTGAGGGACGTGGCGCGAGCATGGCGAAAGCAGATGGGGTGGGAGGCATCTCATCGGCAAGATTCGCCGGCGACGTCCACTCGTCAGGCAATGAGGCTCATCTTGGCTTTGATGCAACAGTTCGCACGAGGGATCTGGAGCTGTCGTCGACGAAACAAATTGCAGTTGAGTTCTCTTCCAGGATCAAAGAAGCGATGCTGAGCGGGACGGCGCTCCGCATCGCTGCGGAACGTTTTCCCCATGGATTGAGATGGCAGCCGGGATTTGCCGATCGAAGCGAACAGGGCATTTCCGGTGCTCGCACTGCCGGCGGTGCGCGAAATGAAGGTGGAACGCGGATTAATGCCGGAGGACGATCGGATGCCGGGGCGCGGGGTGATGGCGGAGCACGATCTGACGCCGGGGCGCGGGGTGATGGCGGAGCACGATCTGACGCCGGCGCGCAGGCGGGTGGACGCATTGTTCGCCCGACGGCCTTCGTCCCTGGTATCATGCCCGGTGTGACAGGTGATGCAGGCCCGGTCAGGGGAGCACGCGACTTCAAGACTTTCAGCTGCACTGTGCGGGTAGACAATCGATACATTACGGGCTCCGAAATCGCCCTTGCCGCCATCATCGCAGCTGCCGGCGCAAGAAAGCTCGGCCGCCGTGAAGTAAGTGGTTTGTCGCCCGTCGGACCAATGGCGGATGCCCAGAGCAGGGTTATTCGACCCGGGGACAGAGGTGCCTCTGCAACAATGAGCCCAAGCATGGCAGGCGACAGAGGGCATGCACAGGGCGCCGGCTCAATTGGGCGCGGAATGGAAGCCGTCCCTTCTGCCCGCGCCGGCGATGCGCAATCAACGGGCGCTCAAACCAATAATCGAGCGGGTCGAGAGGCCAGCTCGTTCAGCTGCCTGAATGGCATCGTGGACAAACGTTTCATAACAGGCGCTGAGATTGCTCTTTCTGTCTTGTTGACTGCCACGGGCACGGCAAAAATCAGGGCTGAGTTGGGCCATGCTTCGAGAAGACCGGGCAGCGCAGAGCCGCGCGGGGAGAGCAAGGCTCACGGTGCGTTTTCTGCCTCAACAGCAGCTGACAAATTTGTGCAAGCAGACGTGCGGACAGAGTCTACGTTCGGTCAGGCACGCTCACAGAAATTCGAGCCGACCCGACAGAACTCAAACGATTACAAAACGGAACAGACGACTCAGCAGTGGAATCTGACCGGCAAAATCGAGCGCTCTCCCGGACAGGCAGGCGGCAAATGGGAAAGCGACGCGAGCGGAGACAGCAAGTTTGCCGGCTCATCGCCGGACGACACACCCTCGGATGCCGTGCGGAACGACGTACCTGGCAAGGGCGCAACTGATGATGGGGACGATCGGGAAGGCAAGCGGGAATCCGGCGCGCCGCATCATCAGGATTCGATCGCATATCACAGATTTACGCCCAAGCGCAGGACAATCGTCATCGGTTCCAACGACACACTGGTGAGCATCGCCGAATCGGAATGCGATGATGCCAATCTTGGCTGGCTGATTGCCGACATAAACGCCAGCCGGATTAAAGAAACCTACATTGCTGGGAAGCGGATTGTTCAGGTGAGGAGCCGGCAAGAGTTGGAACTGCCGCTTATTGAGGAGTGCGAATACTTCCTGCAAAACAAACCAAAGCATGCCCGTCCGGAAGACTTGGTCACTATCGTTGAGGAGACAGAGATCGATCGGGAACTTCTTGATTCATCTCTTGGCATTTTTGTAGAACCGCGCCCGGGTGCGAGAGCATCCGGCACACGGAAGGGTTCACTGCCGCAGCAGGCGCGTGAGGACGATAGTAAATGGCCGACCGAGCTCGAGCTGCCACCGGTCTTTCCGCTTAAAGCTCGCACAGCGCTTCCGTCTCCGTCGGCTGGCGCTCTTGCGGCATCGCAGAATTACACATTTGCCATGGTCTCAGCGCATGCGCTAATGGCGCTCAGGTCAGTCGGCCGATCTGCAGCCGCGCTCTTCCACCTGTCGAACATTCTCCAGAAGAAACGACGTATCCAGCGCACACTCTCGCAAGGGGGCGATAGACGGTAAAGTCTTGTGCCGGCTTTGCGGTCTTAGCGAGGCGTGATCGTTCTTACAACGGCAACTGATGCCGCTTTGTCTGTTTCATGACCGATTACCTGATCTTCAAACATAACGAGCTTCTTCATCACTGAATCAAAATCGTGATCGGTGAAAATTCCGTTCAGTCTTTTCTCTTCCTCTTGTACTCTTATGCCATCGAGATCACGGCTCAGCATTGCAAATTCCAGCGGGCCAAGGAGTCCTAGACGATAGTCCGCTTTGATCCTGTGTTCGAGTCTGAGCTCTGCTTGTTTGATTGGACCGACTGCAGGCTGCTCATTGAGCGAGTGCTGTGCGCCAACAGGTGTTGCAAATGTTGCAGCACACAAGACAAATGTTGCTCCTATGCCTAACAACTTGGGGTTCATTCGGTATCACCTCCGCCATCTAAGAGATTCCGTGGGGAGGACGCATTGTTGATAGCTGAGTTCCGCACATCTCGCGGTGATGTAGAAAAACTCGACAATAGTTTATGCATGTTAACAATGCCTCCTGGCACCATGGATGAGTTGCTGGGCGCTGCGAACATCAAGGGCGGCCCCGGAAATGATATAACCTTCTCCGCCCGAATCCGCAGTTCGAGGTCAGTCTGGGGAAAACCCCATTGAGGATTCGCCGACCGGGACAGATAATTGCAGCACTTACTATCCCACACATAGCCAATTTGCATCAGCCACTATGGACCAATTTACGATGGGCACGTCGAGTGAATCCACTGTGGGAGCTAAAGCACCGCAGTCCCATTCCTTCGTCGGGCATTTGCTCGAGTCGATAAGCAAGAACAGATCGCAGCTCGTGTGGTCGATGTACCCCGCGAGCATGCGCGGACGGGTGTTCTTCGGAAACCGCTTAGGATTGAGCTCCGGAGGATGGTAAGTGGGTTAGCCGCCGATATCCACTCCCTTGCTGAGATTGGGAGTCGTCGGGTCCACCGTTTCTCCAGGCGTGCATTGACTCTCATTTCCCGCAATACAAGCAAAATGCGAAATTGGGATCCTTTTTCTTTCCGCATGACGTGCAGTTGATTGCAAGAGCAGGATCGGTTGTGGATTGGGTGCCCGGAGATGCAACGTCTGCACCAAACAAGTAATGTCCTGTCTCAACTATGACGGGCGAGGAAACAGGGCTCACCGCCGGTGGAGGCGCAGTCATCTTTTCGTCGGAGCCTGCCGTCGGCGGTTCATTCTCTCGTTCTGCTGCTTTGGCCATTACCCCGTCCATGAGCGGAGCGAGCTGTGACAGTACGCCGGCTTTTTCCTTTTCCTCCTTCTGTCGTCTTGTCTCGGAATGGAGAACTGTGGCCTCCTGCTCCTTTGGTATTGCCTCGATGGGAGATTGGTCCGCCTTTTTCGCGGCGATGCGCAGTTGCTCAGATGTTTCCCGCTCGGCTCTCGACGACGCCGTTTCCTCAACTTCCCCCTCACGCACCGTTGCTCGATCTTCTGCATCAAGCAGTGCTGCCCGAATCATCGCATTCGTTTGTCTGCATATGTCACCTTCCAAGATTGTCATCTCGGGAGCGATTTCCTGAGCGAATGGAGGAAACATATCGACGTACGACCAATCGACTGTTGACGACGATCCGTCCGTATCCGTAATGCTGATGTTGAGAATCATGCCAAAGGTTTCGCTTCCTCCGCGAATTTGAATGGGAATGGCGATTTGCGCCTGCAGTCGACCAACAACATAGTCTCTTTCTGATATGGTCCAGCGTCGATTCGCGAATTCGAGACTGCCCAATTGTTGCTCGATTGCCTGCAAGGCATCCGTCCGAGGCAAATGACAGCGCATTAGCGTGGGAATTCGGTCCGTGTTGGCTTCTTTGTCCTGCGAGATGACAATCCACGCCAAGACGATTGGCAGGAGGGAAATAAACAAGACGGTGATAATGACTTCCATGCTCTAGCTCTGTCGGACAGAAAGTGTTTTGGACCTCAAATCAGCTCATGTAGGTTCTCATATGGGGCAGTAATCCAAAGTTTCTTACACTGCGAACTGATTCAAAGTTGCTTAAAATGCGAATTGATTCAAAGTTGCTTACAACACGGGCTAAGTCCATTTTGCCTGGCCGTCATGAAGTTCACCGGCCTAGATTAGTTTTTTTAACTTTCGCTGCCGATTGTGCTATAAGTCGTGTTTCGACGACCAGGACAAGGAAAAACTGGCGCCGCGTGGGGCCGGGGCGGTTTGGCTAAAGCTAGATGGAGCAAGTCATGGACAAGATGGCAGTAAGAGACATTACAGTTGAAGACGATCGCACCGGTTTGGCGGTGCAGACCATACGGCGAGCCCTGGCGGACAATCTTTATTATGTGCAGGGCAAATTTCCCGAAATCGCGACCAGAAACGATTACTACATGGCGCTTTCCTATACGGTGCGCGATCGCCTGTTGCAGCGTTGGCTGAACACGCTCGAAACTTACATCAAGAAAGACGTCCGTGTTGTGGCGTACTTATCCGCTGAGTTTCTCGTTGGCCCGCATCTCCACAACGCGATGATAAACATGGGCATTTACGACCAAGTTCTGCGGGCGGTCGAAGAGTCTGGGCTCATAATGAAAGAGCTTATCGACCAGGAAGAAGAGCCGGGACTTGGAAACGGAGGATTGGGAAGACTTGCCGCCTGCTATATGGACTCGCTGGCCACTCTGGAGATTCCTGCCATCGGTTACGGCATTCGTTATGAGTTCGGCATCTTCGATCAAGACATTCGCGACGGTTGGCAGGTGGAGATTACCGACAAATGGCTGCGCTACGGCAATCCCTGGGAAATCGCCAGACCGCAGGCTTTCGTGCAAGTGAAATTGGGCGGTTACACGCGCGGTTATACGGACGCCGATGGCAATTACAAAGTAAATTGGATTCCGGCGCGGACCATCAACGGCGTTCCTTATGACACGCCCATTCCTGGATATCACACCAATACGGCTAACACGCTGCGCTTGTGGAGAGCGGAAGCGCCGGAGTCCTTCGATTTGCATGCGTTCAATCAAGGTGATTATCTGGGCGCCGTCAACGACAAAATGATTTCAGAGAACATCTCCAAGGTTCTCTACCCCAACGACAATTCCAGCCAGGGCAAACAGCTACGGCTAGAGCAGCAGTACTTCTTCGTCTCGTGCTCGCTGCAGGACATGATTCGCCTGCACCTCAGAGAGGGCGACAGCCTGGACACTTTCCACAAGAAGTTTGCTGTTCAGCTCAACGACACACATCCGTCGATCGGTGTGGCAGAACTCATGCGATTGCTTGTCGACGAGCATGGACTGGAGTGGGATCGCGCCTGGGAAATCACCACCAGGACTTTCGGTTATACCAACCATACGCTGCTCCCCGAGGCCCTTGAGAAGTGGCCGATTGCATTGTTTGCCAGTTTGCTTCCGCGACATCTGGAGATCATTTTCGAGATCAACCGCCGTTTTCTTGATGATGTTAAGTCCAGATTTCCCGGGGACGACAACTTATTGAGAAGCCTCTCGCTTATTGATGAATCGGGCGAGCGATATGTGCGCATGGCTAATCTCGCTTCAGTGGGAAGCCATTCCATAAATGGCGTTGCTGCGCTGCACACCGAATTGCTGAAGAAAGATGTGCTCAAGGATTTCTACAAAATCCGGCCAGAGAAGTTCAACAATAAAACAAACGGAGTTACGCCGCGGCGATGGATGGTGCTGGCAAATCCCGGACTTACTGAATTGATAAACAAGAAAATCGGCGACGGTTGGATTACTAATCTGGACGATTTGAAAAAACTGGAGAAGTTCAGTTCTGATGCCGAATTCCACAAGGCGTGGCAAGCGGTGAAGAACGGCAATAAAAGGGCGCTGGCCGAATTCATTCATTCACGTCTTGGTCTGAACATCGATCCCCGTTCGCTGTTCGATGTGCAAGTCAAACGCATTCACGAGTACAAGCGCCAGCATTTGAACGCATTGCATATCATTGCTTTGTACGACCTGCTGAGGCAGAAGCCGAAGGGAGAGATGGCGCCGCGCACCTTCATATTTGGTGGCAAGGCGGCACCAGGATATTACCTGGCAAAACTGATTATCAAGCTGATTAATTCAGTGGCGGATGTCGTCAACAACGATCCGAAAGTGAAAGATCTCATGAAAGTGGTATATCTGCCCGATTTTAACGTCACTCTTGGCCAGCGAATCTATCCGGCTGCCGATCTTTCCGAGCAAATATCTCTTGCCGGGAAGGAGGCTTCGGGAACAGGCAATATGAAGTTTGCCATGAACGGTGCTCTCACCATAGGCACTCTCGATGGTGCCAATGTGGAAATCAGGGAAGAGGTGGGCGCGGACAATTTCTTCCTTTTCGGCATGACAGCGGACGAAGCGGTATCGTTGCAGGCGCGTGGCTACAATCCCTACGAGTATTATGCGAACAACGAGCAATTGAAGTCGGCGCTCGACCTCATCGCTCAGGGTTACTTCTCTCATGGTGACAGAGAGCTGTTCAAGCCGTTTGTCGATGCTGTTTTGCACAACGATCAGTTTATGGCGCTCGCTGACTTCGACTCATATGTGGAATGCCAGCGCCAGGTCGGCAAGGCATATCTTAAACAAAAGGAATGGACTACGATGTCCATCCTCAACGTGGCCCGCATGGGCAAATTCTCGTCCGACAGGGCCATTCGGGAATACTGCGCCGATACCTGGGATGCGCAGAAAGTGACGATTGAATTGAAGGAGTATTGCCAGTCGGAGGCTGGACTGAAGGTGTAAGACGGGATTCAGCGGCTGGCCGGTGATGTAGTCAGCGCACGCTCTCGCTCTCGCGGTCGCGCACGTGGACACGGCTATATCTGCCGTATTATTGACACCCATACCTATGTATGCTATCTTGTTATCCGATGGCTGTTATGGAGAATCATCCGATGGCAATCAAGTCGCTTCAATGCACCGAAGAAGAAGGGCCGGAATTGCGAAATGGCGATTGCATGACGCGGCAAGAATTCCATCGCGCCTATTGTGCGATGCCTGAAAGTTATCGGGCGGAGTTAATTGGTGGCATTGTCTTCGAACCCTCTCCTGTGAGCTATGCCCACGGACAGAGCGATGTGGATTTCGCCTGCTTGCTTCGTGAGTATGCACTTGCCACTCCTGGGACTGGCGTAGCTCACAATGTCACTGTCATTCTGAGCGATGATGATGAAGTACAGCCAGATCTGATACTGAGAGTAGATCGCAAGTTCGGAGGTGCGTCACGAGAAACCAAAGAGCACTATATTGTTGGTCCGCCGGAGCTGGCGGCGGAAATCGTCTACTCGAGCCGTGCAATTGACTTCCATCTAAAAAAGGAGCGATATGCTCTTGCGGGCGTGATTGAGTACGTGGTTGTTTGCCTGCGCCCTAAGCGTGTTTACTGGTTCGACCTGGGCAAAGGAAAGATGTTGGAAGCGGATAAAAAGGGAGTCTTTCGTTCGGTTATCTTTCCTGGTCTCTGGATTCATGGGAAAGGCTTGCTCGATTTGGATTTTGAACTGACGAAGAGCACGCTCAAGCGCGGTCTTCGATCGGTTGAGCACAAGAGATTCGTAGAAGAGCTGACAGAGAGGAGGTGCTGAATAAAGAGCAAATCAACAATCTCTCGGCAGTGGCAAGGCGCTATGCCATCAAATACGGTGCGGGATATTTGACGATATTAGGATCGCGGGTCACAATGGTCAGCTTCTCGGGAATTGCTTGGGCCACGAGCATGCGCTCAAGACGATCTCTGTGACACTCGGGCAGAGCCTCGACGGCAAGTGCATGCTCGAAGATGCCGATCGTACGGAAAATCATCGGGGTGGCGCGAACACTAGATAACGTTACATGTCGCGGCGGCCGCGGCGGCGCTTGCTCAGCTCGACGGCCTTCAGACGAGCGATGGCTCT
>DATNRC010000053.1:0-8118 GCA_036703705.1 Candidatus Obscuribacterales bacterium | reverse complement strand
CCCCGCCCGCCCGCCGGTGGATAATCGCGCCGCCAGCGGCTCAATTGAAGTCAAAGAAGATTTTGGTCGCCTTATCCGGCGCATCATGTACTCGAATTCTGGTAACTTCCAGGCCATTGTTCTTCCTGATTCATCGAGTCCGAAAGTGATTGCCGTCAACAATCGCGATTGGAATCAATATAAAGAGCTCGCCGAAAAGGCTCAGCAGCAAGGCAACTTCGCCCAAGCCGAATTCATGTGGTTGGCTGCTCTTGATGAGGCGAAGAATTTCCACGCATCAGATCCCAGGCTTCTCATCAGCCTGGACAATCTCGCCAGCTTGTATTGCTCCATTGGTCGATACGATCAGGCTGAGAGCTTCTGCAAGCGTGCCATTGATGTGGCGACGCGATTCTTCGGGGAATCACACACTTACCTGGCGCACTGTCTCAACAATCTGGCCGGCATTTACTACCACCAGCGCCGTTATTCAGAAGCGGAGCCGCTCTGCCGTCGCGTGCTTGAGATTTACGAGAAAGCGCACGGGGAGGAACATCCGGATGTCGGAATGGCGGTCAATAATCTGGCCATGCTTTATCACGTGCAAGGCAAGTACAAACTCGCTGAACGTCTTTACTTGCGAGCAATCGACATCCGCACCGCCAGTCTTGAGATGGGTCATCCGCTGATAGTCACACTTCTGGAAAATTACGCCAACCTTCTGGATTCGACAGGCCGGCATGAGCAAGCTGAGGAAGTACGGTCTGAAGCTCGCTGCAGCAGTACTCGCCATACTGCTGTGCTCCCCTGGTAGCATCAACTTTTGAGATGCTGCGTTCTCAAGCTTGTCGAGTTCGAGCTTGAAACCGTGCAGTGCTCCCCTGGTAGCATCAACTTTTGAGATGCTGCAGAAGGGAACCCAACGAGTCATCTGTTCAATCGAAAAACGGCGAACACAAACGGCATAGGGCGTAGCGGAAGTATAGTCAAGCGTGCGATATGGCCCTTTTCACGCGAGTTAGTTTTATCTGCGCTGCCGTGCCGTGCCGTGCCTTGCTTTGCCTTGTTTTGCCGTGCTTTGCCGATGCGACTTAAAGTCAGAGGATCTTGTCGCAAATGCTATAGGTTCGGCCCAAAAACTATCGCTGTTGCGACAAGAATTAGACAATTTTTGTCCTTCGAGACTTAGAAAGTCATAGCTGATGAGACTATACGAGAGCCAATCACTGAATCGTTCAAACCATTCCTGCCCAGATGAAGCAGGCGAATTCAGCTGAGCACGGCAGGAGGAATCCTTCTAGACGAAACTTGCGCTAGCACCCGCGCAGACAACAATACGGGCAGATTCGTAGCAGCCTGTTTTCGGGGGAGTGAGTCGAATTGAAGAGATTCGAGCGCCACCGCGATTTCCGTCGTTTACCTGTACCACTTGAGCAGGTGTGGTTCAAACAGAGGAATACAGTCAATATGTATGGGCGTATTGCGGCGACGTCGCTCCGGTCCGATAATGTATATTATGTTTCATGGGCACGCTTCGTCGCCGAAAAACGGCATGTATTGAGCCTTTTGGGACACGATTTTTTAGGTCGCTTTGACGCCGCTTTTTTCTAAGGAGGAGGACAATCACATTGCCGAGCAAGATTTGTCTCTTCCTGGTCGTTTTTGCTCTGTCTACGGTGCCCTCGGTGGCAAAACAGACCCCCGTCGCCAAAAAGGCAATTGTGACCAAACAAACGTTCTCTCCTGCCGAGCAGGAGGCGACGATGTTGTATATGCAGGCGGGTTATCTGTCCACGCTCGGGCAGATGCAACAGGCCCTGCCCCTCTGGCAGAAGCTGGAAAAGGAGAAACCAAACGACGGCGAGATTAAATGCCATCTGGGCTGGACGCTCTTTCAGCTGGGGCGCAAAGAAGAGGGGCGTCGATTTATTGCCGAAGGGGTTAAGTTAGCGCCCAACAGCATTTTTGCTCACCGCTATATGGGATTCATTTTCATGTTTGAGAACAAAGTGCCTGACGCGATAAGAGAATTCAAAATAGCTATGAAGCTTGATCCGACCAAGAAATGCAATTGCGGACCATACGATCAGCTGGTCAAAAAGTACGACAAATTGACACCAAAGGTGACGGCACGGAAACACTAGCACCGAACCGCTCACTCCGTATCAGCAAGTCCGAGCGCTTTTAGAATTCCTGCGTCAACCCAGCCACGGCGGAGGAGCAGGCTGGTAATCGGCTGACCGAGACTTTTTTGCTCCATCTGCGCTATAAGCACCATGTCTTCCGAGACGACATCAAGCGCTATCAGTCGCTTGCCCGCGGGATCAGTACATTGACTGGGAACGTCGATCATCTCCTGTCCCATCAACAATCCTTCTAATTGAATCGGCGATAAGTACTGCTTGTCCTGCAGCACCTCACCCAGAGGAAGTCCGGTCTTTACCTGCTCTTCGACTGCTTCTTTGAGCTGTTCCATCGAGATAAGGCCGGAGGCAACACATATCTGGCCAAGACGTGGTCGGCAGTCTTTCAAAGCACCATCAACGGCGCCCTCATTATTGCGCTCCTTCTCGTAGCGCTTCTTGAAATCAGGATCGCGCAGCTTGTTGTAAGCTTCGCTGATCTTGGCCATTGCTTTCCGCGCTTGCGTTTCAGCCCATGCATTGTCGGCAAATTTGGACGGAGCAAGGGCTTCGCAAAGCTGGTTGTATTTGGCCTCGACGTCCGCTTGCGTAGCGTCGTCGCCAAGACCTAACATTGCGTAAGGGCTTATGTTCACAAGATCCACGTTGAATGAAGACCACCATCAAGAATACAACAAATGCGCCGGAGCCATGGTTGATAACGATGACTTACTTAATTGCTCATTAGCTGGTGCTGGTCGGACGAGCTGTTGGTCGCTTCAGGCGGATGTACAATGGTTCGACTTACGTAAATACGACTATACCATCATAAAAGCTGTCAACAATACGAATGGTAATATGGTCGAGAAGTATACCAGTCGACTGCCTTATCGGCGACGATTGGAAGAAAGTCGACAATATGGCCAGTTTTATGATCGACCCATAAACCAGTCGACTGGTGGATCGACGATGTCAAACATTGTTCAGCCTGATGATTTTAGCAAGCGCGCAAGCCGAAGATTGCCAAGAAGTCATTGCGGTTTTAGCCATGATGCTTACTGGATGCTTACTGGCGATCAATTAACGATCTTAAAAGCCATTTACAGCCAGACCCTGTAAAGTAGCTGTCTGCGCGCTCATCTCATAGGTTTCAAAGCTTATGCCTCGCCGGAAGTTACTAGCCTTCTTGCTAATTGGCTTGGTCAGCCTGTCTTTCATCCTGGCCTATTTCGCCCGACCCCACCCGCCGGTGGTAGAGATTGTGTCTCCGGCTTCAGCCATCCCTCCCGGCAAAACGGTGTCGCCGACAGGCGGCAATACCCTGGCTGATCGAGTCGCCAATTCGTTTGGACTGGCTCTTGTTATTGTGGAAAGCGAGTTCTCGGAGAAGAATGCGCTGGGACTCGAAGCAATGCGGATTTGGGCACGTGAGAATTTTCATCGTGATCCTTCTTTCTTGCATCCGGTGTCACTGGCAGTTCCTGTGGAAATACATCACAGCGTATTTGATTCCCTGCTGTACAACCTCGTTGCAGGACCTCTCTATTTTTCTCAGGGACGTACGATGGAGTTCCTGCGCTGGCGCATTGCCGAGTTTCAGAAAACGCGTGCCTACGAGAGTTTTCGAAGCGACTATTACGATCTGGTCGGGCTCGATACAGAATCAGCGCTGCTTCTTGCACGCTACCAGAGCGACCGCGCGAAAGTGGCCGTGAATGTAATCCTATGCGCGGCCTTCTGGATTTTTGTCGCCGGCGCCGGCATTTGCACAGTCATATTTTCCAAACCCGGCACGCGGTCTACCAAAGGGCAACGATTGCTCTCATATGGTTGGCTTCTTACCGCTCTCCTCTACACAATCATTGCTTGGACTCAAAATCTTGTGCCCGTTATGGTTTCTGGTCTTTTGTGCCTGGCTGTGGGACTTTATTTGCGCAGACCGGTCCTCATCGGTTATGGCGAGGATAGCGGCCTTTCCTTCAGACTGGTCTCGTTGGGCTCCAGAGTGGTAGCAGTTTGCTCGTGGATTTCACTTACACTTTTGGCCATTCGCCTTCTGACCTGGATCAAGACTGGCACTCTCGTAAATCCAGATCCAATCACGCTTTTGATATCAAGTTGGACTGGCGATTTCCTGCACGACCCGCTCCATGCGAAAAGGGATATTGGGAAGTTGATCGGGCTTGCCTGGGTGTTATTCAGTGCCTGGGTTTTGCAGTACATGAGCGTCGACCGCAAAGCATATCGAGAAGTTGAAGCGGAACTCTCCACGCTGGACGGTTCTTATGGAAGACCCGGGGCAAGGAAAAGGGGCGAAACTGAAACCGTTGGCAGCAGGAGCCGTTAGCTTTCACGCTCATCGATTGTTCAAGCGATACTCCTCTCATACACCAGCCCAAACGATATCGTTTGACTGATGGCAAAGTCATCCGGCACCGAATTTACTCAAGCGATATCGTTTGAGCAAACAAAAGAGGTAGAAGGGCAGAACTAAGCTTCTGGACAAAGGCGGCAAAGGGTCATCCTGCTTGGCTTTCGTTTTCAAATTGCTTTTCAGGGGTACAAATATACGTAGAAATACGAATTGACACCTCAGCGCGCCTGTTTGATACTCGTAGTACTCTTTACTACCTGGAATCAAACTAATCCCAACTCCCGGACCCTTCCGAGGTCGGTTTTATGCTTAATCCCGCCGACAAGCCCGATTACACTCCGCCGCCCGAGCGTATTGCAGTCAGCGACACGGGCAGGGACACATCAAAAGAAGGCGATGCTCTGGACGCCTACAGATCGTTTGACTTCAGCGATAAATTCGCATCGCCTATGACGGATGCCGAGCATAAAGCGGCCATGGATGCCGTTATCAAGCATTTTGGGCACTGCGAGATTTGCGACGGCGACAAAGCGCTCAGCTTGGACCTGGATCGGGACGGCACTCCCGACATGAAAGTCAGTTCCGAGACGAAAGTCGACCTCGACGGCGACGGTGTCCTGGACACACTGAGTGTCAAGTCCATGGCCTCCGCTTTGAAAGCCAATCCTAACGACGTGGCGGCCCTTGTGGCACTGGGTTCACTGGCCATGAAAGGTCAAGAGTTGACGCCCGAGCAGAAAGCCGCCGCCTTGGCTGCTGCAGATGCGGTTTGCGCTGCGGCGAACGCAGCCTTGGAAGCCGGAGATGCCGGAGCTCTTGCCGGCTATGCCGGACAGCTGAAGGATGCATTTTCCGGATTGAACGGTGCCGGCAAAGAAGGCTTTTTCAAGAAAGGTTATGTGGAAAATGCCCTCGGTCGAGTGATGATGGCTATGAAGGACGTGAAGGCCAACATCGCTCAGGGCGGACAGGGCAATACCAAGGAAATTGTCTATAGCCACCGGCGGTCATAGGTAGTCCCTGGCCTTGATGTCTTGACAGACTTTCCGCGCTGCACGCAGTGGTGCCTTCGCGCTATCATTCGATCGTTATGCGCGAGCACACCAGCAAAACAAAGCTGCCAGGAGGCGTTTGGGTCCTCGGCATCGCCAGCCTCTTGACCGATGTCAGTTCGGAAATGATACATGCAGTGCTGCCGCTTTTCCTCGTCTCCAGTCTCGGCGCAAGCACGGTATTTGTCGGCTTGATCGAAGGTACGGGTGAAGCTGTCGCTTCATGCCTGAAAGTAGTTTCGGGCAGCGTCAGCGATTACTTCAGGCATCGTAAATGGCTTGTCGTTGCCGGCTACGGACTTTCGACTTGTGTGAAACCTTTGTTTGCAGTGGCACAGAATCCCTTTATGGTGCTTATTGCCCGCAGCGGAGATCGGGTGGGAAAGGGCATCAGATCTGCTCCGCGTGATGCGCTGATTGCCGATCTGACAGCCAGGGAAATGAGAGGTGCTGCCTATGGTCTTCGCCAGTCCTTGGACAGCGTCGGTGCTTTCCTCGGACCGGCAGGCGCAATTGTCATTCTCATCTTTCACCCCGACAACTTCAGGCTTGTATTCTGGTTGGCTCTTATCCCTGCGGTATTGACTGTCATTTTGCTGGCGGTTGCTGTCCGAGAGCCCGCGAAAAGTGCAGCAGGTGATGAGCAGAAGGCAGATCGCAAGTGGGTGTCTCCAAAAGAATTGGGACGCAATTTCTGGGTGCTTTTTGTGGTGGCCGTCATCTTCAATCTCGGCAATTCCAGCGACGCCTTTATCATTCTCAAGGCTAAAGAAAATGGTATAGAAAACCACCTCATTCCTCTTATTTTGATTGTGATGAACGTTGCTTACTCGCTTTGCGCCTACCCAGCCGGAGTTCTTTCGGACAGATTCAGCAGGCGCGGGCTGATTGTTGTTTCATTTTGCCTCTATGCTCTTGTCTATATTGGGCTGGCACTAATTACGACACCAACGATGATTTGGATTCTCATGTGTTTTTATGGCTTGTATCACGGAATCAGCCAGGGTGTCATGCTTGCTCTCATTTCCGATCATGTTGCGGAAAGAATGCGTGGTACCGCATTTGGTTTCTATAATCTGGGCGTAGGTATCTCCTTGTTGCCTGCGAGTCTCCTTGGAGGCTGGTTGTGGAAGGCATATGCGCCTTCTGCCACCTTTTATGCCGGCAGCGCGTTTGCTTTGCTGGCATTGACGGTCTTTTTGTGCGCTCATCAATCTATTTCCTCTCCCTCACAGTCTGGAGAGAATTAACTGGAGGAACATGCGGCTCGTCGTTGTCCGGCCAAGGAGGAGGAAAAAATGCTGTATACATTGATAACTTTGATTCTCTTCGTCTGGCTGCTGGGCATGATCGCAGACTTCGGCGGCGGCCTCATCCACGGGCTCCTGGTGCTCGCCGGCATTCTCTTCTTGTTCCAGCTGTTCACGGGCAGAAGCGTATCAGCGTAGCCAGAAGAGCAGGCACTGCCACAGCCTGAACCCTAGGGTTAACCGCCAGGTCTCCTCATGAGCAGGGGCAGTGGAGACGAATTTGGCTTAAGGCAACAATCGCAAGGCACTAAAGTGTAAAATAACTGTGCCTTGCCCTTGTGTCGGAACTGGTATACGAGTCGCACTTAAAATGCGATGCCCGAAAGGGATTGAGGGTTCGAATCCCTCCAAGGGCATTTTTATATTGCCGCGCAGCGTCCTTTCCTCTAAACTCGAGAGTCCGCTCCTTCAGCGATTGGCGATAGAGGTGGCTGCTGTTGTCGATTTTGCGCCGTCACTTTTTCCGCTTATCGCCGAAAAGCTCATCTTCCATGGCTTGCAGTTGCTGCCTGCGATTAGCCAGGGCGCTGCCGGCATCTCTGGCCATGCCTTTGCCTATCAGTCCGTCCTTCACTTCATTGGCCAGCTTGTTTTGCATGTCTTGCGCCGTGTCGTAAACGTCCGTCTTGTACTGGGCGCCATCTGTATAGCGTCTGGGATTCAATGCGCCGCGCGTGATCGTCGCCTGGGCGTCGTCGAGGATGCCGTCGTTGTTGCTGTCAATTAGCTCAACGTTGCCGAACTTTTGCGTGTTGGCTGCTTGCAAATCTTTCATGGCTGCGAAAGACGCGCGCTGATCCTCCTGAGACATACTGTTGTATTGATTGGAGAAGCTCTGACCCTCACTTGCTTTGGTGAGCATCTCTTCGGCAGCCTTTTCGATTTCCGGCCTGCGCTCTTGTCCGCCCATAATCTGGTCCTCGCTCTGGTCGATTTTGTCCGGGGATGGATGCCTGGTTTCCTTTTGCCATATACCCCGATCCGACCACTTATAATCCAGGCCAGTGGGCTTGAAGACGCCACTATGTGACGCCGGCGTACTCCTTGCTTACGACCTTGACAGTGTTCTCGAGGATGCCAATTCCTTTTGCTTCCATCGTGACCACATCGCCATCCTTGAGCCAGGGATACTTCGCTGCTTCCACTTCCTGCCCGGACTTAGGATCGATCTTGGCAGTGAACTCAGCTATGCAGCCATTACCGATGGTGCCGGATCCAATCACATATCCCGGATGAACAGCGATGTTCTGCTGCCCAAGCCACGAAAGAATGCGGGGGAA
>DATNRC010000052.1:0-10926 GCA_036703705.1 Candidatus Obscuribacterales bacterium | reverse complement strand
TTCCTCAAGGAAGAGCGTGTTGTTTATGGCATCACCACGGGATTTGGCAAGTTCAAGGACATCTTCATACGGCCTGAGGACTCATCAAGCCTGCAGCGAAACTTGCTTCTCAGCCACGCAGCAGGCGTCGGGCCCCGTTTTGACGACGACACAGTGCGGGCAATCATGCTCCTCAGAGCCAATGCGCTAGCCAAGGGCTATTCCGGCATCCGTCCGGACGTCGTCGAGCTCTTGCTTTCGCTGCTCAACGAGAGAATTCATCCTGTCGTTCCACAGCAAGGCTCACTGGGCGCCTCGGGCGATCTGGCACCGCTTGCACATCTGGCTCTTGTTTTGATCGGAGCGGGCGAAGCGAGTCTTGACGGCGAGATCATGGATGGGGAAACAGCACTCAACAAGAAAGGATTGAAGAGCATCACTCTCGGCGCCAAAGAAGGATTGGCGCTCATAAACGGCACGCAGGTGATGTCTGCTGTAGGCACACTGACACTGCTTGAAGCAGAGCATCTGGCCAAGATTGCCGACATTGTCGGCGCCATGGCGCTGGAAGCACAGCTGGGCTCGGAAAAGCCATTCGCAGAAGTAATCCACGAAATCCGGCCGCATAAAGGGCAAGCGCAATCAGCCAAGAATCTGCGCAATATTCTTAGGGACAGCGAGCTCATGGAAAGTCATGCCGACTGCCCGCTGGTGCAGGATGCCTATTCCCTCAGATGCATGCCGCAAGTGCACGGCGCTTCTCGGCAGGCGTTTCACCATGTGCGGCAAGTGCTGGAGACGGAAATCAATTCGGCCACAGACAATCCTCTCGTTTTTGACGGCTACGCGCTTTCCGGCGGCAACTTCCACGGCCAGCCGCTGGCGCTGGCACTCGATTATCTGGGCATTGCCATTGCCGAGCTGGCAAATATCTCCGAGCGAAGAACGGAAAGGCTTGTCAATCCAGCCCTCTCCAACGGATTGCCGGCTTTTCTGACCCATCAGGGCGGTCTTCATTCGGGCTTCATGATCGCGCAATACACAGCCGCCGCGCTTGTTTCCGAAAACAAAGTGCTGGCGCATCCGGCAAGCGTCGACTCCATTCCCACCAATGCCAATCAAGAGGATCATGTGTCCATGGGCATGATTTCAGCCCGCAAAGCGAGGACCATTCTGGAGAACACCCGCAAGGCTCTGGCCATAGAGCTGCTCGCCGCATCACAAGGGCTTGATTTCCGCACGGGCAACTGGGGAAAGCCGCTCCGCCACGAAACATGCCCGCCCGACAAGCCGCAGCTTATGCCCGGCAAAGGAGTTGATGCCGCTTATCGCTTCGTGCGCAAACACATCGACCACATGGACCAGGATCGCGAAATTCACCGTGATTTTCAAATCGCCGAGAAGCTCATAGCTTCCGGCGAGCTTCTTAAAGCCGTGGAAGCGGAAGTGGGCGCCCTCGAATAAGCGACATTTTCTGCAGTAACACTATGGGCAGAAACGCCTGAAAAATTTCGTGAAATTGTCAATTGTTTGTACAATATAGAGTCTAAGCGTGGGCGATTAGCGCAGTGGTAGCGCAGCACGATCACACCGTGAAGGCCGGGGGTTCAAATCCCTCATCGCCCAAATCTATTCATCAGGGTTTCAGCGATTTTGCAAAGTCAAGCCAAAAGCTCGTTAGTGCATATTAAGTGCAAACCTGGCACCGCTGGTTGTCATAACATGCAGGAAAATTTCCTGGCTGCCCACATAGCGATCCCCCTGCCCACCTTCGCCAGAGCAGGGGACGGTGGTCGAGCGAATACTCATCAAAAACTCGAAACCTCTCTTGACAATAACGGCACAGGATGACTGTGACGCCCGCAGGAGAAAGGTAAGTAAATCCTCGTCACCCGATCCCGGAATCTCAAGTTGGGTACGGGTTTAAGAGGTGACGAGCCGCTGTTTTTGCCTCGTCACGCCCTGCCAGGCGTAAGGGGTATGAGAATATACTTAGAGCATAGAGAGGGATATGCCATGGCACAGCCGCTACCAGAAGAACGAATTACGCTTGACCAAGTGCTCAGGCTGGTAGATAAACTCACGCCGGAAGAGCGGATTGCCCTAAGAAAGAAGCTGAGCGATAAGACTTGGGGGCAGGAATGGCGTGCTCTCTGCAAAGAAGTAGACAAGCAGAATAAGGGACAGCCAGAACTATTTGAGGAAGAGATCGTAGCCGAGGTCAAAGCCATCCGGGAAGAATTGAAGGCCGAGCGTGCTCAAGGCGGTAATTGACACGAACGTCATGCTTAGCGCTTTGCTCAAGGCTGGTAGTAAGCCCCGGCAAATCGTTGACCGCCTGGCTTTGCTCGTCGTGCAAGTAGGACTGGGCGCGGTAACAGCGCACTACGGGGTGGAAGGCTCCGGCTTTTATAGCATACCACTGTCTGAGTGGCTGCCTTACGCCGTTACCCGGACATGGCATACCCAATTGGGAATCTTCTGGATAGCAACAACTTGGCTGGCGACAGGACTCTTCATAGCACCCGCTGTTACCGGCTACGAACCCAGATTTCAGCGTGCCGGAGTCAATTTGCTGTTCCTCTGCTTGCTGGTAATTGTTGTTGGATCAATGGCTGGCGAGTGGCTTGGTGTCCAGCAGAAGCTGGGACTGAATGCCAATTTCTGGTTTGGACACCAGGGAGCATGTTCCATCATGCCGGGAGTATGTTCCATCATGCTCGGATGCATTTTTTGCATACTGCTCAGCTCATCTCGCAAATTCAAGGCCCACACCAGTAATCCAATCGCCGCTACGGCAAGGAAAAGGGTGGCAATTTTCCATGGACCGCTTGTAGCTTGACGTTGCATGGCTTCGCGCTCAACAGTTTGTACCATCTCTTTGCCCTCCTGCATTCGTCTTGCAGTACAGACGAGCATGGATGGCGTTGGGTCCCGGTTCAATCGAAACGTAACGAGCTCAACCCATTACGGCGCCGGATCAAACCGCGTGCACATTGCACAAAGCTAGCGGTTCATGGGGACGGAACGACGACTGCTGATCGTTGTGTGTCTTCAGAAGAAGCGCCGTTTCGGCTCAGAATCTCATCAGCGGCGGCAATCACACTTTGAACTTCTTCTGCCTCGAGCTCAATCTGCTTGAGCGCCTTTTTCTGCTCGTCGACACTGCCCACAATAGAATCAATTATCCTCCGGCTGGAGCCCAAAGCCCCTGTGTGCCTGTTCGTTGAATTGACGATCTGCGAGGAAAGGCGTTGAACTTCTCTCACCGACTCGGTGGCCTCGGTAAGATCATTGACAATTGTCGTCAGCCGGGTTTTCATTGTGGACGTGCTGACGGAAGCATCCTGATTGGCGGCCGATGTCTGGCTGCAAACTGTTTGCAGCCTCGCAATTACCTGCCGCACTTTCACACTGTCGGCCTTCGAGCACTGGGACAAATCTTTGATTTTGTCGATCAGAGGAGCCATCAACTCCGATTGCTGCGGCATGCGAGAAATCTCCATAGAAGCCATCATGCCCATCATGTTCAATTCTTGAGCGATATTCTCGATAGTGAAAACGAGCTCGGGAAGCTCGGACACAAATTCACTGAGCGACACTGAGGATTGCGTTGCCAATTCCATCTCTTCGCTCAGCGCCTCTATGGCCGCGACTAAATTAGGACACTGCGTCATCAAGGACTGAAAGATGTCAACTGCTCGATTAGCGGCACTAACTGAGGAATTGGCAAGCTCCTCGATTTGCGCCGACGAAGCGTCCACTTGCAGCGACTGCTCTTTGAGAGCCGCGCAGCTGTCATGCTCTTGAGTCACAAGAGCCATTTGCTGCCGTGCTTTTCCTAAGAGGTCATCGGCGCGAGAGCTCAGAAACGCCACTTTCTTCTCAATTGACTCCAGGCGTTTGAGCGCCACGCCGCGCCCCTGCCGCTCTTCATCAAGAGCAGCCGCCTTGGCTTGCAAATTGTAGCCGAGCTGATTGAATGCCGAAGCAAGATCGGCAAATTCGTCGGTGGAATTGATAGCCACAGTGGCGTCGAAGCGCCCGCGCTCGATATTATCCGCTGAACGCAAGAGTGTTTTCACGCAACCAATGAGATTGCGCGAGAAGAACAGATTGGAGAAGAAAACCACGGATACCGTCAAAAACGAGCCGATGATAATCGTCCACAATGAAGTGGCCGTGTCCTCATGCACTTCATTGACGCGTTTGTCGAGCAAAGTGATCTCCTCTTGCTTTGCCTCTTCGCAGAGATTCATTACTTTGGTCATCAAAGTGGAGCCGACGCCCTTCTTCAAGTGATCGAAGGCTGCCTGCTGGCCCTGCCTCTCGTAAATATCCAGAGTTTCATTCATGGCATCGATCCGTGCACCGACAAGGGCTTTCACGTCGCGCATGCGCTCCTGCTGCGTGGGATTGTCTTTCACTTCTTGTTCCAGATCCACGACCAGTTGCTCCGCCCGTTTCGCCGATACCTGGAAAGAATCGAGAAACGCCTTTTGCCCTGTGATCATGTAATCTCTCGAGCAAGCCGAAGCCTTATGCAAGTGAAGCAGCATGGATTCAATTTTTGTCAGCACTGACTTCGTATGATTCACCCATTCATGACTGCCCTCGAGATCGATCACGCTCTTGTACGATATTGCGCAAACGATCAAAACGAGGAAGATGGTACCAATGGTGGTGATAAGCAGCTGCGTTCCTACTCTCATACCGTCCGTTTAGCTCCTAGCAGATTGGAATGGGAAACGACTGGATCGGCGCCAAATCCAAATCGAGACTCGGATTCCGACCACGACCGGCCAGCCCAGGCGATGACTGCGCCCAGAGAAAACAGCAAAGCTCCAGGGATGAGATCGAGCGTGGCGATCCCTGGCAGCATCGGTTTGGAGAGGAGAAGCGCGGTACCCATGACTGCCGCCCCGGTGTAAGTCAGCGCAGGCTTGGCAATATCGCCGGGCTTCCATTCATGAATGCGGCTGATCCCCTGAATGTGCCCGGAGACTGAAATCCGCCCTTTCAAATCTCTAGCCAACAACTGCACCGTAATCTCGTCGCCGGGATTGAGCAGCACCGACCTTAATACCACACTCTCGGTATTGAATTCCCTCACCAACGACCGGGGCACGCCATTGTCGTCGCGAATTCGATCGTCGAGATCCGCCGGAAACGTATCGGCAACATCGGCAAGAAGAATCTTAGCTCCCGGATTGACTTGTATTGTGAGCGGCGAATGATAGTCACTCAGATTGACAGTTATGTGACCGGAGTTAAACACGCGCATGAGGATGAGGTAAGCGTCCTCTACATGCTGTCCGTCATAAGTAACCTTGAGTTTCCGCCGCGCCGGGCCTTTGACGTTTACCAGGGCCTCACGCCTGAGAACTTGATATGAAATGCGCTTTTTTTGCTTGTTGAGGTACCAGAGCGTGCTGCTGACGACGATCGCAAGAAGCGTTGCCAAAGGTGCCAGTAGCCGGACGTCAAACTCCATGAGCGCTCCTGTGGGCGAATGTCATTGGACCTCGCCGCGGCTGTCAAGCAGCCGCGCGTTGTCTCCACTATCTATTCCACAAATGATCGCTCTTGACGCTAAACCATCTACTGTCCGGTAATGCAATGAGGACGAGCGCGCAGAATTTCATTGCCCGCAAAGCCACTCTCGCCCAAGGAGCATAATCCAAGACGGCGCAAGTGTTTGCGGCAAACTCGTGGCCGCTGCCAAGTCACCTCGATAAAGCATTATCAGCCGAGGCTGCGACTTCAGTGTGAGGAGTGCGCATACAGAGACGGCGCGAGCGCGGGCCATGGTTGCGGACTCAAATAACGCTCCCTCAGGATATCGGGCGCAAAAAAGGAAATTTGATCAGGTTTTCGGCATTCTCGACAGTTTGAAGAGCGCATCTGCCGAGCGCCGCCTCGCGCTCCAATTCCAGAAATCGGCGCATCGCCGCCATCGCCTCTTCTTGCTGCCCGTTTTCAGCCAGCCGGCGAATCCTGCCTCTCAGTAAGCTCACTGTCTCCGGGACAAACATGCGATCTTCCGCCTCCTCAATCTATCTATTTCCTTGCTTTCTTCTGCTTCTTGTCTTTGTTCGTGCCGCCCTTTGCCGCGACCTTCGACTTGCTCTTCGCCTTGATCTTCGCTTTCGGTTTGGCCTTGGGCTGAGAGGGCTCGTCCTGGGGAACTTCAGTGATTTCCGCAAGAATTGACTCGAGCGTGTCGATCATGAAGTTGATTTGCGACTCCGTGATGATCAGCGGCGGCTCGATGCGGATGGTGCGGTTGGCGTTCATTGTTGCGGCCACGAGCACGCCCCGATGGAAGAGCTCGGTTTGCACCTGCCATCTGAGAGCTTCAGACTGAAACTCGAGGCCGATCAAAAGCCCGCGCCCTCTCACATCAAAGATGTGCTTCGGGTAGGCCTTCTTCAGCTCGTTCAGGCGGCGCATGAAGTAATTGCCCATCACGGCAGCGCGCGCGGGAAGGTGCTCTTCCATGAGCACTTCGATGCAAGCGGACGCTGCGGTGCAAGCCAATGGGTTGCCACCAAATGTGGAGTTATGAATGGTCGGGTTTGGAACAAGCACCTTCCATACTTTCGCCGAAGCCATAAAGCAACCGATGGGCATGACACCGCCGCCAAGCGCCTTGGCTAAGCAGATGATGTCCGGCACGACACCTTCATGTTCGCAGGCAAACATGCGACCCGTGCGGCCCATGGCGGTCTGCACCTCATCAAGGATGAGAAGAACGCCTTTCTTCTTCGTCAGTTGTCTCACCTTGCGCAAATAACCTTCCGGCGGAACATTGATGCCGCCTTCACCCTGTATGGGCTCCAGAATCACGGCAGCGGTGTTTTTGGTGATCGCTTTCTCAAGCGCCTTGATGTCGCCGAATTGCACGTGCGTGAAACCATTCAAAAGAGGCTCGAAGGGCTTGCGGAAAACCTCTCTTCCGGTAGCAGACAGAGCTCCCATGCTGACGCCGTGATAGGCGTTTCTGGTCGAGATAATCTCTGTTTTGCCTGTATAAAGCCGAGCCAGCTTAATGGCTCCTTCTACGGCTTCGGTGCCGCTGTTGCAGAAAAATGCATATTGCAAGTCACCAGGCGCGATGGCGGCAAGCTGCCGGGCAAGGTGACCGGCCCACGGATTCAACAGATCCTGGCTGTGCAAGCACACCTGGTCGAGCTGAGCCTTGACGGCGGCAATCACTTTCGGATGGCGGTGGCCGACGTTGAATATTCCATAACCGCCAAGACAATCCAGATAGCGTTTGCCGTGGTTGTCGTATGTGTAAACCCCACCGTCTCTGAATTCCACTGCCCCTTCAGCGCCACAAAGCTTGCCCGCGTAACAGGGATTGAGGTGTTCGATTGAGTTTTCCAGGGCCTGTGCGGCAATTACTTCATAGTGGCTTGGGCCGCGTTCGATGACCGGAAATTGCTTAAGATTGGTTTCTTTCCTATAGAGAGCCATAACATCACTTCTCTTGTTGTAATACGAGCTGTATTCATGAGAACCATCACCGAAAGGCTTCATGCGCTTTCAGCGGACTCAAATCAGTTGCCGTAGAGCTTTCTTGCTCTAAATTACAGTTCGACCAACCTAGAGAAATGGTGTATGGATTGTGCGTAGTGTACGCATAAGCGCCCCGCATTGTGACTGGGCTTATTCTTTCCGAAACGGACGCACGCCATAGGGGCACACCACCCATAGTGTGCTCTGCATGCCGGTTTCCTTCCGTATCTATTACAAATGTACACTGCATGCTGGGTTTGAGACAATGTCCACACTGTCCAAAAAAGGCAGCGAGAAATTAGCCAAACTGTCTAAGAGACTTGAGACGTCCATATAGAGCCGCATCTCGGGACCGTGACCCTGGCAGGGAAAGGGCCAACGGCAGACGACAACAGTCACTTTTTCAATTCACAATGAATGACACTTATTAGTAGGCTTTTTACTTAATTAGCTCAGCCTTTCTTCTAATAACAACTTCGGTCATAATTACGGTTGTTCTGTTTTCTGGCAGCAGGACAGGCTTACCAGGGCGCTGGCGTGCAGGAGAAGTAAATGGTGAGACGGATTTCAGTTGCGGCAGCTTTGACTATCAGCCTCTTTTGCCCGACCGTATTGGGCGCGGAATCCCAGGGCATGCCAAAGGCGCTTCTGGAGCAATATTACCAAGGGGTTTCTTATTTTAAGGCCGGAGACCTGGAGCGGGCCCTTTCGGCATTCAAGACCCTGGCCTTGAACTACCCGCAAGATCCTCTTGTCCACCTTAGCCTTGCTGCTGTTTTGCACCAACACGGCGATAGCCTGGACGCCATAGCGGAATACAAGCGCGCTATTTCCTTGCGGCCCTATGACGCTTTTGCCCGCGAATCGCTCGGCACGCTCTTGCAAAGCGAAGGCGCCATGGATGAGGCAATTCACGAATACGCCGAAGCAATCAAATTGAGACCTGATGTTCCTCTTTTCCGCCTTAACCTTGGCATCGCCTACCGCATTTTGGGCAGCCATGAAAATGCCATTAATGAGCTGAAAGAAGTAGTCAAGCACTACCCCGATCATTTGCGCGCCCGTTCGCAGCTGGCTGCCGCCTACCAGGATAATGGCAATTACCAGCTAGCCACTCAAGAATACAAGCGTGTTTTGGTTCATGAACCAAACAACTATTCCATGCAATACAACCTGGCCAACTGCTTACTGGCGCTCAAGGATTATGAAGGCGCGCAACAGGCTTTTAGCCGGGCCATAAAAATTGACAACAAGATTCCCGACGCTCATGCCCTTCTGGCTACCGCTCTTACTTGTCAAGGCAAGCATAATGAAGCCGTCAGCGAATTAAAGCAAGCAATCAGCTACAAGCCCGACCGCCCGGAATGGCACGCTCAATTGGGGGATGTTCTAACCAAGGTTAAGGACTACCAGCAAGCCATTGAGCAATACAAAGAAGCACAAAGGCTCAATCCCAAGGACGCCGACACGATTTACAGCCTGGGCTATTTGCAGCAGCTGACCGGTGACCTCGATGGCGCCGCAGATAGTTTCACCAGCGTGGTCCGTCTGCGTCCCGACAAAGCCGCAAACGCACATTACAATCTGGGCATCATCCGCCAGAAGCAGGGCAATCTTAAGGAAGCAGAGCAGCAATTCAGGGCGGTTTTGGCTGTCAATCCGAACGACGGCAGCGCCCTTGTTAACCTTGGTCGCAATTTTTTGCTGGCCGGCGATCTTATCCAGGCAGTCGGCTTTTACAGGCAGGGCTTGAGCATAGACGGAAGTGACCCGGCAGCATTTCTTGAGCTGGGAAATGCGCTTGTGAAACTCAAGGATTTCACGGGCGCGCATTCTGCCATCGAATCCGCAGTGGCCTTGGCTCCCAATGACAAAACCGTGCTTTTAAGCCTCGCCAATCTGTATGGGGAAGAAGGCAATTTCGATAAAGGCGAAGCAATCTACCGGCAAATGCTTGCCCGCAACCCCAACGACATCGATCTCATCGAACGCCTGGCTGAGAATCTCGAGCAGCAAGGAAAGCGCGAGCAGTCTATTGCGCTCTACCAGCAGATCGTTCAATTGTCGCCGCGTTCGGCTGACGCCTACATCGACCTTGGTCTGGCGCTGGAGCGCAACAAGGAGCTGACGGCAGCAGCAGTGCAATACCGCAAGGCAATGGAGTTGGATCCTAATCTTGCAGAAGCATACATAAACATGGGCAACATCTATCTGGCTCAGCGCAGTTATCCGGAAGCGCAGGCGGCCTATCTCAAAGCTCTACAGCTGAAGCCCGACAGTATGCTCGCCCACTACAATCTGGGCGTCGTCTACATGGGTCAAGAACGGATCGACGATGCGCTTGCCGAATACAACAACGCGCTCAAGCTCGATCCCAATTACGCCAATGCCCACTACGCATTGGGGATGATTTATCAGGGCAAGAACAATTTTCCTGAAGCCATCACGGCCTACGAGCGTTATCTGAGCCTGGAGCCGCAAGGAAGCTACAGCGAAGCCGCCAAGTTCAACATCGAGCGCATCAAGCAAGCAACGGGACAACTGCAAAGCGCACCACCAGCGGTGACGGGCGCGGCGGACATCCCCACGGCGCCGCCTCTCTCAAGCACGGCGGACATCCCCGCAGCGCCGCCCAGCGCACCGCCCAGGGAAGTTCCCGGCCCGGGACAGCATGCAGCAGAGCGCGTGTCGGAAGGCCAGGCGCACAGCTTTCGATAAGGGCGCAAAATACGTTTTTTGAGCCTCCGGGGTGGGAAAAACCCCCTCCTCACGTTTGGCGATTAGGGCTAAGATTGGCAAATTCTGGAAATCAACGTCCTCATGCGGCCGGACGTTGCCCCCCAATCGCCAGGTGGACTTTTATGCACCTCAAAATTTCCCGCGCGGCAGGGATTGTTTTGCCGATTATCCTAGCGCTTGCGCCATGCTTGAGCGCTACCGCTCATGAAGGAGAAGTGCATGAGCCTGCCGGCCCGGCCTCGCCGACAACGCCGCAAGCCCGTCCCTATCGTTGGCAGAATTATGGCGTCGGGCCCCTGTATTCAACTCCCAATTACATGGGCGATGCTCGACTGAGGAAAGATTACGGCGGCGGGACAATGATGCCTCAAAGCGGGCAAAGCAACGGCTCGAAAGGCGGCAGTTCATTCAATCCGGCGATGATGATGTCGCCCATGTACATGATGATGACGAGAATGTCGCCATTCAGGCGCATGCCGGGATTCGGCAGATCTATGCCGCCTTCTAAATTGCGCGGGCACCAGACAGACGATCAAGCCGATAAGCCAGCTTCACGAACGCGGCACGGAAGCAAGAGCCAACAAAATGATGGTCTTCGCGAAGCGCCGGCCCGCCCATCAAAGGTCGACGTGCCGGGACTTGCCAGCACTGCCTATGAGGGCGGAGCAACGCTTGCTCAACCGC
>DATNRC010000051.1:0-2030 GCA_036703705.1 Candidatus Obscuribacterales bacterium | reverse complement strand
GGGGCAGCACGCTCAAGGTCCGCAAGTCCACAAAGGCGGAGCCCGTACACAGCTCAATCTACAGGTTGCTCAAAATCCCCGAGCAGGTAATGAAACCGCAGCGCCTCTGGTATGCACCGGGAGCCGCGCCCGACGTTGCCTAGTAAACCCCACCCTCTTGATTAGTGACTGAAAACGATGTCAGTACCCGATCTTTCTTGGCTTTCGTCACTATTGCGGCGAAGTTAGGTTAGATTTTAGCGGAAATATCTAACAAGCCCACAGAAAAACCATTCCCGGTCCCCAATGCGGCTAATTAATCTGCCGAGCGCAAAAAAGCCTGGTCGCTCATGACTCTTTCTGCAAAATGGAAATCAGGAATTTAACCAGGCGAGGATCGAAACGCTTCCCGGATTCGTCCTGAATTTGTCTAATTGCCTCCGCCTTCGACAGGGCCTTCCTGTACGGTCTATCGCTGGTCATGGCGACGTAAGTTTCCACGAGCGCGATTATCCTCGATTCAAGAGGAATCTCTTCACCCTTGAGACCCTTTGGATAGCCCGAGCCATCCCAATTTTCATGTGCCGCTTCGATGACGGCGCCAATCTTCACAAGCATGCGTGCGGGCTCAAGCAATTTAGCACCCAGCGCGGGCACGCGCTTTATCACATCCCGTTCGTTCTCAGAAAGCGGACCATTTTTCTTAAGTATCTCTTCCGGCACGCCCAATTTGCCGAGATTGTTGAAAACAGCAGACAAGGACACGATTTCAGCATGCTCTTTGGACAACCTGAGGGCCTGGGCAATTCTGCTGGCAATAGTGTAAGCGCGCGGCGATCGCTCGTTGCCGTAGGCATCTTTCTCATCGACGCCCTTTACTATCTGAGCAACCACGCCCAGAATTCCTTTTTCCGCCACCAGATCCAAATCAACCGTGGCTGCCGTCTCCTGCAATTTTGCTTGGGCGACTTCGCTCTCCGCTTTCGTTTGAGCCTTCTCCGGCTGCTGCGCCACTGAAGAAGGCGGTTGCCCGTCTTTGAGGCTCGGCATGAGGTCTTCCGACACCGAGCACACCTGGTTGCGTCCGCGGTGCTTAGCCAGATACAGTGCCTGGTCGGCCAGCTCTTGCAATTTGTCTTTATCTTCAGCATCTTTCGGGAAAGTCGCAAGTCCGAGAGATGCAGTGATGGTGCCGATGCCTTCCACTTCCTTGGCACGTATGGCCGAACAAATTCTCTCCGCCACCATGCGCGCGTTCTGCAAGTCTGTTTCCGGAAGCAAGACGACGAATTCTTCACCGCCGAATCGCGCTACAACATCCACGTCTCGCACGCTGCGCTTGAGAACATTGGCGATGTGCTTGATCGCAATGTCGCCGAAGTGGTGACCGAGTGTGTCGTTGATCTTTTTCAAATAATCGAGGTCGACGATGATATATGAGAAGGGGTGGCCGAATCGCTGGAAACGATCGATTTCTTTCGAGAACTGCTCCTGGAAATAGCGCCTGTTGAACAATCCGGTCATCGGATCCGTGACCGCTTGACGCTCGACCTGCTGGAACAGTTCAGCGTGTGAAACGACGACTGCTACTCTGTCGGCGAGGTCGGCAACCATATGCATATCTTTCTCAGGGAAAGGAGCACTGCGATCACCTGACACCATGCATAGTGCGGCTTTGAATTTACCGGCATGAATGAGCGGAACGAGAGTGGCCGACATGCAGTCGGGCGGCATTTCCATCCCCTGCTCGGAAAGCTTTTCTCTAATCTGATCCCTGGTCAGAAAAACTTTTTTCTCGTTTTTCATATCCTCGGCGCAAGCAACCAGCAATCGCTCGCCAAGGTTGAGCACACGCGGCTCTTCTTCTTTGGGGACAGCAATCTCTTCAGCCGATTCGATGGCCGGCGACGGCGGCTCATCGAGTCCTGCTGTTTTCGATTTAGTGAACTCTTGATTGGGCCAATCATACAAAGAGACCACGCACAAATTCAGATTGAAATATTCGTGCAACGATTCGACAAGCGTATCCATGATCTGGTCGACTTCTTTAA
>DATNRC010000050.1:0-7111 GCA_036703705.1 Candidatus Obscuribacterales bacterium | reverse complement strand
GGGAAAATATCATTAGTTCAACAATGTGCCATAAGGTATAGCCGGCGCGAGGGGGGCGGCTGCGGCCGAGCTTGTGCATGCCTAGTAAACGAACGATCGATTCACAATCAGACATTCAAGCGTGCGCTGACACATCTGAGTCAGCTGAAGCTCCGAAAGTTTCTCCGGACGCCTCTCACATGGCGATGCTGGAAAGCCTGATTAATGACTCACCATCCGAGCCTCCTCCACATCTTGATCCACACTTCCAGCCGACAAGTGTGCCGGCGGGCGATCATGCTCTCGAAGAATGTCATAACGAAGAAGCAGCAAACGACGAGCCAGGACAAGCGGCAGGCGATGTCGAGGATGGCGCGTTTTTCCCTGAAGCGCTCAGGGGAAAGCGCATTCTATTGATTGACGACGATTGTCATTTCAGGAACTTTGTCAGGGCATCACTGGAACCTGCAGGCTGCGCGGTAGTTGAAGCCAGCTGCGGAAGGCAAGGCCTTTATCAATGGAGAAGCTCGGAGCCTGATGCTGTCATTGTGGATTACATGCTTCGAGACATGGACGGCATCAGCATCATCGATGAGATGAAAGCTCTTGGCCATGACTCGCCGGTAATGTTTCTCTCAGGCTTTCACTGCGGCTCGTTTGTACTGAACAGGCTGAGGACGCTCAATGTCCATTGCATTCTGACCAAGCCAGTCGCAGCAAATCACTTTAGAAGAACGCTGGCAGAATTGATTGACAATGCAGGCCCGCACTGGAACGAATGCCAGCAGTTAGACGATTGCTCGGAAGAGAGCGAGTATCTGTGCAATCCACTCAGCCCCGAAGCACTTGCCCGATTGGTCGATGAAACTGAGTCTTACGTGCGGCTCTGCGAGAATCTGGTCCGAGATGCGGAGTGCCGCCCGGATGGCGCCACTGGTGATGGTGCGGCTGCGTCGCCGCCAGCCTCGCCCGAAGATGACCCGGACTGCAAAGCCACGCCACCGAGCGCTGCCGTCAAAGAAGATGGCGACGAATCCGCTTGCTACCAGTCGATGCTCAAGAACTATGGGCTTTCACTGATCGAAGAATTGAGCATAGTAAGCAAGTCTCTGGACAAAATAGAAAAAGATCCATTCGACCACTATCTGCTCCAGGACGCGCTCAGGCGGGTGCACACAATCGCCGGCACGGCCGGGTGCTATGGGTACGCAGAGATCAGCGACATAGCAGCTGATGCCCAGGAGATTCTTCGCAAACTTGATAGAGCCTCCAACTCGGCATCCTTAAAGGAATGCGTGGACAGATTCGCTGCTTCGTTGTCTGATCTTGAGTTGAAGCTTGGTGTCGATCAAAGGCAGGCGAACAGTGCGGCATTGCAAATTGCCGTCATCGAAGCAGAGACGGAGTCAGGCGATGCCCCTTATCTACAGACGAGCGACCGGGATATTTTGCACCTTCACCGCTTAACAACTATTGAGCAAGCACTGACACGGATTGATGAGCAACCACCGCATGCCATATTCGTAAGTGGGGAAATCGAAGGATTCATGCACGCAGTCAACGAGTTGCGCACCGCCACTGCTAAAAGTCACATTCCCATTTTTGCCCTCACGGCCAGGCGTGATGCAAAAACACTGCTGAAGGTCTCATATTCAGGCATTCCATTGTTGAATCCGGACGGCACGGAGCATCCCATTCTGTGCCAGATCGTACGCGAGACGACGCGGTTGAAAGGCGAGCAAGAACCGCGCGCAATCCTTGTTGGAGAAAACAAGAAAATACGGTCGCTAGCAGAGAGCCTTGGCGAAAAAGGCTTTCGCGTCCGGCGAGTTTTCGATATGCACGACTTTCCAAATGTTCTCCGCTCATTCGCTGCAGACATAATAGTTTCCCCGCTGGCGGATGATGACATCTCTGGGCTCGACATCGTGAGAATGACGCAACAGTGCGACGACGGCGCCGCAATGTCGACTTTCTTGCTGTGCGACGATCGCGAGCAGCTGACAGCGGCATTACGCAATGGCGCGGCTTTTGCGGCTGACGCCCAATGCCGCACGGAAGAACTTGCTGAACTGGCCGTCACAAGAGCCGCTCTCAGTCGTGAATTCAGGAGCGCCGCTCAACATGATCCGTACAGCGGGTTTTACAGGAGGTCGGCCTTCTTAAGGGAATGTCGCCACATGCTCAAGGAAGCAAGCGACTCTGCGATACCGCTGGCAGTGGCAGGTCTGACGCTTGCTCCTGCTTCAGGATCTGAGCACGAAGCAAAGCGAATGGCAGGACTTTTGGGTTTGCTTATCTATCGAGAATTGCGATCGAAGGCAGCAGTTTACTGCTCGGGCGAGCGCATTTTGTTGGTCGCTCACGCAATAACACACAGGAATGTTTACGAAAGTCTAGAATCGATCTGTCAAAAGGGGAGCAGCGACAGCGGCTTTGAGTTTTCCGTCGGCAATTCCAGGCTTTGCTTTGACGTCAGTTTCTCAGTGTTTCCAGAAGACGGACTGACGATCGACGAATTGTTTGCCTCATTAGGTGCAGGCGATCTGAGGTACTGACGTGACTCTCATGTCTGCCGCAATTTAAGAAGCTGCAATTGCGAAGCTGCCAAAGTTGGCTCCGCGTTTCATTTCTTCGACAATTGATCGGCCACTAATCGATCGTGCTGTGCTTTGCCCATTTCGCCAATCGATTCGTAGAAATGAGCGCGCCTTCTATAGATTTCCGGCGAACGGGGCTCTCTGGCAATGGCCGCATTATAGTCCGCAAGGGCAGATTCGACATCGCCCACCACATAGGAAGCTTCGGCCCTTTTGAGCAAGGCCTCAGTATTTTGTGGCTCGCTGTCGAGGTCGCCAGTGGTCTGGTCAATGGTGTCGACAGCTTTGCTCATATGCGCGTCCGTAGCGTGAGCGACAATGGAGTTGAAGAGGGGCTTGCCGAACCACGCGGCACCGATAAGCACTACGGTAAGCCCTCCGTTGCGCAAGAATGCGCCGGTGTCGAAGCCCTCACCACTTGCCTTGGGTGGAGCATAATTTGTGTAATGGGTGCCGCAAAATCTGCAAGTTGAAAAATCGGTGCGGTCAATTCGCTTGCACTTTGGACAAGTCTTGTTTTCCATGTCTTGCACCCTCCACAAGCTCGCTTACAAAAACCCAACCAACTGCAACCAAATGTGTGGCTCGTGTAAATGAAAATTGGCCCAGATCCAAAATACCCAGCCAAACCCCAATTCTGTCATTGAGAGCTCATCAAAATGGCGATTTAACCTCTGATAAGAGAGCGCATTTGCACCGATCTCGCCGCACTCGAGTCCCTTCAAGAAGAAGCCGTTTATCCTCTCCCCATGAGAGAGCGCATTTGCACCGATCTCGCCGCACTCGAGTCCCTTCAAGAAGAAGTCGTCTACCCTCTCCCCATGAGAGAGCGCGTTTGCACCGATCTCGCCGCACTCGAGTCCTCAGTGAATCGCCCTACATGTCCATTGCTCGCCGAGCCCTGGCGATCAACATCCTGCTTTCTTGCGGATCGAACTTTCGATGCGGAGCCAGCTCCACTTCAACCTCTAAAAGTCTCCTCCTGATTACCTCCGTGCAGAGCGGGAAGTGCTTCTCGATGTGATCGGCGTCATGCCAGGGAACGCTCACAGAATTGAAGATGTCAGCAAAAGTCTCTTCCCGACCATCAACTCCTTCCTGCAAATAATATTGAAGCCTTGACACCTCATTCGGTGGCAGAGCATTCTTATCGCTCTCATAAGCTCGAGCGAACGTGTCCGTGTGGGAAAAGTATGTATTGCCGAGTCCGAGCGCATGATCCAATGCATGTCCCACCTCATGCTCTACACTCTGAAAAATGTAATCGTCTCCTGCATCGATCCACTCTCCCTCCTTCTTCACTTGCTCGGCGATTACGATCATGCGCTTTTGCGAGTTGTATACAGCCGCGCAGTGCTCATAGGTATGCCCTTGTTCATAGCCGGTGGGTCGCGCAGTCTTGAGATGAGAAAACATGTCGGTGATGCGGCTGACAGGATAAATGACGCACCCGTGCCTGAGCAGAAGCAATTTCACCCGCCGCGGAAGATTCGAGACACATGCGCGAACTCGCATCTCATGATGCGTGGACGGCGCTGCATACGGTGGCGCGTCCTCGACAAGAAAGCCTTTCTCTCTTTGGAATGATGCAAAAATCTCTTCATTGTGGCGGGCTATGAATTCAGTCAGCGAATCGATAACAAGCGGCACTCGACCGTAATATGCCAGCCTCAGATCACATTGCTGCAAATCATCGGAACGGGCAAAGGCGACAAATTTCATCGGTTGCCGGCAGTGCTTCGGCCCGAGGAGAAGCAACGCTTCCACAGATCCCACTCTGCACATTTCGTCATCCTCGCTTCTCGACAGCTGGTGTGCCACGCCCTGCCGTTTCAGCCATCTCACGTAGCCCTCCATTCGATCGAGCGCCTGGTAGGCGGGCAGGTCGTAGGGCCGCGGCTGAGGATGACGGTGTTTGCTCAGCGCGCGGTGCAGCTCGAAGTGCCGCAAAGGAACAATCGAGGCTATCATCAGAGCAAGGATAAGAGCCGGCGGCCAGGCAAGCACATGCGACTGGCAAAGCCCCGTCAGGATGACGCCCGACAGCGAAACCGACCAGAGCCCTGCAGCCGCGCAATTCGAACAGGCAGGGATCAGTTTTATCGCCTCTGGCTGAGTGCAGGTCTCAATTTCCAGCCGATTCTGCGAGGACATGGGTTGCAATCATGGATCTTGAACGTTCAGAGAATATTTTCCCGAGATACAAGAAACCAATCAAATTTTTGCCGCTTCCGTTCCTCGCTTCCGCAAGAGCACCTCCGCGCTCATTCCAGCCTCCGCACCGGAGGCTTGCCGCCTGCGTGTTTGATCCAGTGACGAGCTCAAAAGATCGGAGGCGTTATTGCGGCGGAATCATCGAAGGGCATTCCTTCGCTTTGCCGAAGATTTCTCCGTGATATTCTCCGCAACGCGGGCCCAGATCTTCTACAGGAACAAGGACCCGCTCCTTCTCATGCGCCGCCGCAACAGGATTTGTCCACGTATCGAAGGGGAATTCGCTCGGATTGTGACGGCGATACCAAATTTCGACTTGCGTGGGTTTCCACACAAGCACCGCAGGTAGTGGCTGCCCATCGTCAAATTTGTTTTGCAGATCGTGCAAAAACGACTTATTGAGCTTGACATGCACCCCGCCCGGATACACGCTGGCGCCATGATCTTTCATGACGTCGATGACTTCAGGAGTAATTTTGTGCACCGCAACCAGAACATCCGTTCCCTGCTTGCACCAGGGGAGAGTCTTGAGAAACTCAAGAAACGATTCACAAGTTACTGCGCCTTCTGCTTCGCTCATTTTTAATATCCCGTATGGACGCGTGACAGACCCTATATTAAGCGCTTAGGCGGGCAAAAGAAACATTTTTAATACAACCTGTATACGAATAGTTGTCAAACGCTATTAACTCCCCTCATGTTAAGTGATCCATCCGACGGGGAAATTAGTGACTAACAGAAATTCTCGAGATCGCTCGCGGGATGAAGTTCATTTGGCGAACATTTCAATGCTAGTAAGACCAGGCAAAAATTCCGGCTTTATCGGACGCGCGAGACAGCATGTGCGGGGAGCCTCTCCAGTCCCCCCCTGGAGGCTTATCGCGGTTGCCATGCTGGCAATCTCAATGCACATGTGGATTTGCCCGCCGCCCTCCCATGGCAAAACCACGGAGGCGAGCGCGGCCTCCTCACCCGGTTATGAAATCAATGCTGCAAGCAGTTACGCAGGAGCCCTCTCCTGCCACGTTTCACACCAAGGCGTGAAAGTTGCCTCCGACAAATTGAAGATGACCTGGATATTGAGGGCGCCGGCATGGAATGCGCAGCTCTACAATGCAAACACGCAAAGATACATCGATATTCCCTATCAGGAGTGGAAAAAACGAGGCAGCTTCGGATTAGTCGCCGATCGCCGAGCCACCCTGAAATTGGTCAAGACCAATGAGACCGCACAGATGCAGGGCTTGAACGTCAGACAGTATCTGGTCTTCGCCATTCCACGATTTCCCGCCGCCGCCATGAAAGCTGGTGGCAGCGACATGAAAGTTGCCGGTGGCGACATGAAAGTTGCCGGTGGCGACATGAAAGCTGCCGCTGGCGACATGAAAGCTGCCGCTGGCGACATTAGGGCCACAGCTATCTCCGGCGCCCCCGAGGCCCGTCGTACGACAGGAGCGGCTAAAGCAGCAAATCCTCCCGCCGCCAATCCACGTGAAGCGGAAATGTGGATAACAAAAGATGTCGCCGTTCCGGTGCAGTTCAACGAGCTAATGAGCAAAATCTTCGTGCTGCCGCAAGAACAAGGCTTGCCGATGAAGATTTCCTGCCGCCAGCGAAATGGGAAACTGACGCCCATTTGGCATACGCTCGACCTCAAACGCCGCGCCATTCCTGCCTCCACGTTTTTGCCGCTGGCAGGCTATACGAAAGTCAAAGACGAGGTAGCCATGATGCTGGGGGAAGATGAGCTTATGTTCGGCGATTCGCCGATGAGCACTGAGCCCAACCAAAAGAAGAGCACTTCGTCGCAGAAACAGCGGGGAGATCTGTGAATGCCGGCATCATATTTGATACCAGATCCGCACATCGGCGACAAAAGCGTGAGAGTCTCTCGCCGCTCTTACTCACGGCGACACAAGATGCTCAATGATCCGGGCGCACCGATCGACGCAAATGAGTGTCGGCGTCCTTTAAATTAGTTGTTCCCGGGCGCCAACTGAAGAAAATCGGCAAACGGCCCAGTCAGCCCGAGAGGGCAACTTCGGCGCTTGAGCCTTAGCGCTTGAGACTTGAAGCTAAGCCTTAGCGCCTGAGACTCTGCGCTTGAGACTTGAAGCTGAGCCTTAGCGCTTGAGCCTTGAAGCTGAGCCTTAGCGCCTGAGACTCGGCGCTTGAGACTTAGCCCAACTTACCTGTTGGCAACAACGAAACGCAGCAAATTCGGGCATAGTGACAACCCCTTCGTCACTACAATTGCGTGAAAACGCATTAAGGTAGACGAAGTACTTACTCGACCGGTGTTAGCCAGCGCCTTCGGC
>DATNRC010000049.1:0-6284 GCA_036703705.1 Candidatus Obscuribacterales bacterium | reverse complement strand
TCGGTCACACTATTGCGCCCATCGACAGTTTCATCGCCTTGCCTCGCATAAAAGTTGACGAGCCGACCATGAAGATGGCCTTTATCGTCAATGACAGTCCATTTGCCGGGCAGGAAGGAAAGTACGTCACTTCGCGGCAGTTGCGCGCGCGCCTTTTTCACGAATTGGAAACCAACGTCAGCCTGCGCGTCAATGAAACTGGCAACACGGACACCTTCATTGTCAGCGGGCGCGGTGAGCTGCATCTCGGCATCCTCATCGAGACGATGCGCCGCGAGGGCTATGAATTTCAAGTCTCGCGTCCGGAAGTCATTCTCAAGACGATTGATGAAGTGGAATGCGAGCCATTTGAAAAACTGCTTATCGACGTCCCTGATGAATACACGGGAGCTGTGATGCAGGAGCTCGGTCCTCGCCGTGCTGAACTGCTCAATATGCAGGTCGAACGATCGCAAGCCTATCTGGAATTTCTCATTCCGACACGCGGCTTGATTGGATTCAGAAGTGAATTCCTCAGACTCACCAAAGGCAATGGCGTGATGAATCACGCATTTCACGAGTACCGCCCGTGGTGCGGGGAAATCGCCCGCCAGCGCAACGGCGTTCTTGTGGCCTGGGAAGAAGGAGTCTCGACTGCTTACGCCATTCAACAGGCGGAGGACCGCGGCGTGTTCTTCATCACTCCAGGTGTGCGCGTATATGGCGGCATGATCGTGGGAGAAAATAGCCGGCCGCAAGATCTCGACATCAACGTTTGCAAAACGAAGAAACTCACCAACGTGCGGAGCTCGACCGGTGATGTTCTCGTCACACTGCAGGCGCCAATCGAGATGAGCCTGGAGCGCTGCCTCGAATACATCCAGGCCGACGAGCTCGTGGAAATCACACCGCAAAACGTGCGCATGCGCAAACGCGTCCTGCCGCGGCGATAGCATTGAACAGCCCTGGCTCTGTGCGCTAAAAAGCCGGAACTCGCTGAAGCATTAGGGCAAAAGCGAATCGACCAAATCGCAAAGGACGGAAACAAAGCTGCAATTGAAAAGTACAAGATAAGCCGATCTGGAGTGTTAGTCCAGATCGGCAGCCCCCCGTCGAAAAACTGTCTCAGTCCACTGCCGGCACTTTCCTGTCCAATTTGTCGAGCTGCGATGCGATAGCCATGCGCTCGTATTGGTTCAATTTGCCGTCGTTTGCTCTAAACAACGCTTCTGTTTGATTGATCTGCTGGAATTCGCGGCGCAATTGCTTGGCCATGCCCGGCGACACCAGTCCTGCAACCACCGCCATATTGATGCGTCGTTCGATGACGCTCTTGCGAGTGCTGATGTCATCCCACGCGACATCACTGCCGGTGCCAAGCCGCAAATCGATTTTCTTGCGCAAATGGCTCAAATCATGAACCAGGGACACCGTCTCAGCCAGGTCCACACCGCCGCCCGAGGCCTTGAAGGCAGCTTCGGCTTCGGCGATTCTATCGAGCTCAGAACGTAAATTGGCCAGCTGTTGCGGCTTAATCCGGCGAGCGGCTTCAGCGCTTGCAAGAGCAAGCCGTATGTCGTTGCGCTCGCCCTCAACACCCTTCCATACGGTCCTGCCGTCGCGAAGCCTGGCATCGACTGCTTTGTCGACTTTGTCCAGCTCCGACATCAGCATCTGCGCCTCGACCGCACTCAAGCCGCCACCAGATGCACGATAGGTGCTTTCCATGGCAGCGATCCTGTCGAGTTCTGCCCGCAATTCCGTTGAGTCTTTGAGCGCCATGCGTCCGGACCAGAGAGCTTGCGCGATCTCACGATCGATTTCGCTTTGCCGGCGATCGATGTCCGGAAGAGCAATTTGCTTGTCGCGCAACTGCCTTTCGACCTGGCGGCTCAATTTTTCCAGGTCGACAAGCAAGGCCAGTTGCTCGCCGTAGCTCAAACCGCCGTCGCCTTTGAATTGCGCTTCAAGGGCGGCAATGCGATCGAGCTCTCTTTTCAATCTCATTACTTCATGCTCGGTGAGAGCTCCCGTCGCCTTCCCTTCGGCTATGCGGCGCCCAATCTGCATTTGCCTGGCATCGACATCATTGAGTTCACGGTCATGATCCAGGCGCTGCGCGCGCACGTCTCTGTGCAGCCGGTCCCACCCCGTGGCAAGAGTAATCATCTCGTCCAGGCTCAATTTGTGCCCGGTCCGCTGGTACTGCGCCTCGAGCGCAAGCAGCCTGTCCCGCTCGCTGCGCAGGCTTTGCACCTCTTCGTCAGTAAGACGCCCGCTGGAAATCCCGCTCAGGATCGCGTGGTCGATCTGCAGCTTGCGTTCCGCCATGCTCACGGCCGACTTCTCGTGATCGCGGATTTGTTGATCGATTTGCGAAGCCAGTCGCTCGAGGTCGTAGGCTATTTGCAGCCTTTCCCTGTAATCCAGGCTGCCGCCGGAAGTCCTGAGCTCGGTATACTGGCGTGCAATCCTGTCCGCTTCCGCGGAAAGATTCTGCGCTTCTTGCAATGTGAGCGAACCGTTATTGATGCCGTCAATGATTAGCTTCTCCAGATCGGCTCGGCGATCGTCCAGGTCAAGCGCAATCTCGGTGCGATCGTGCAGCGATTGATTGATGCGGTTGCCGAGACGCTCGAGATCCACGGCAAGCGTCAGCACAAGAGGATATTTGATCGTCCCGTCGGCCTCCTTGCCCGACATCTCGGCTGACTTGATGCGCGCCAGCTCAGCACGCAAAGTTCGCGCTTCCGCCTCCGTAAGCCGACCCGACGCCACCGACTCGCTGATCCTCTTCTCGAGCTCAATTTCTCTTGCACTGATGCCGGACCACACTCTTTCGCGGCTGGCCAACAATCTGTTGACACGCCCTTCGACGAGCGCATACTCAAAAGCGAGATTTTGCCGCTCCTGCGCGCTCAACTGGCCGTCGGTCATCATGTCTTTCTGTTTCGATGAAATGAGTTGCAGAGATCGATTGAGATCTTGTGCCTCCAGGATTGTCACTTTCCCGCTTGCAAGCGCCTGTGAGATTTGTTTTTCGACTCGCAGCCTGTCGGCGTCCATTGACGTGTCACCACTGGCAGTGTCCTGATTCGTCAGTCTCAAATCGATTTCATTGTTCAGTTTTTCCAGATCCAGAAGCAGAGTCAGTTTCTCTTCTGTCGTGATCGGGCGACCGGAGGCCTTCAACACGGCTTCTCGCTTTTCAATGCGCTCGAATTCAGCTTTCAGAGTTTGTGCTTCGCCGCTCGTCAGCTTGCCGGAAGCAATGCCGTCAGTAATCTTGCGCGACAGCTCAGCCTGCCGGGCATCCCATTCAGCTACGGCGACTTCTCTGTCGTGCAGCGTGCGTTCGAGCTTGGCAGACAATCGGTCGAGATCGATCGCCAGTCTCATATTCTCATCATAATCCAGGGTGCCATCATTCAACTTAAGAGACGCTTCGACTGTGCTGATTCGGTTCAATTCATATTGAAGATCCTCAAATTCCTGCCGGGTAAGCCGCTTTGTCGCCAAGCCATCATTCAGACGACGGTTGATGTCGAGCTTCATGGCATCAAGACTGGTGGCACCAGATGTGCGGTCGCGCAGGTGACTCTCGATATCGCGGCTCAAGCGATCGAGATCCATGCTGAGCCTGAAGCTTTCCCAGGTCGTCAATTTGTTGTCGCTGGCGCGATATGCCGCTTCGTTCTTTTCAATCTCCTGAAGCTCGCGCATAAAATTGTCGGATTCCGCCTTAGTCAGGCGCCCGGAAATCACCGCATCTTGAAGTCGTTTTTCAATCTGAGCTTCGCGAGCGTCGACATCCGTCGTTATGCCGGTGAGATTGCCGAGGATGTTTGCGACTTCGTTCGAATACGCAGGCGAGCCAATGAGTCCTGGTTGAATTGCTACCAAAAGTGCCAAGCCAAAACGTTGCGCTTTACGCATCACAAAGTCCTCCAAACGCTCACTGTGGAATAGGACGCCTCGCATGCGGCACTGTTCCCGATCAATGCAAAGCGAGTGTAAAAACAAATGGCGGATTCCAAGCGGCGCCTCATGCGCCCGCAATTGCCGCAGATTGTACATTCTATTTATGGTTTTTGTATCGCGCTTGCGCCGTTTTGCGGTTTTTGTATCGGTACCTCCATGCGCCCGCATTTGCCTCAGGCTGGCTCCATCTTGCGGTCTTTGCATCGGTGCGCTTCATGCGCCGCCCTGTCCTCGACCTTTCTCCATCTTGTGGTTGTGCCTCAGGCTGCTTTCGCCACCCCGATTTGTTTTTCTGTCGCAGCGAGCTATTTCACGGCGCCCGGGGCAGATCCATATGTTATGCGGTAGATCGCTCCGGCATGGTCGTCAGAGACAAGGAGCGCTCCGTCCGGTGCCACAATCACATCGACGGGCCGCCCCCATGCCGATCCGTTTCGCAACCATCCTTCGGCAAAAACCGAATACTTTGGCGGTCCGTCAGGCGGGAAGGTAACAAGAGAGATTCGGTAGCCGATCGGCTTGCTCCTGTTCCACGATCCATGCTCAGCTATAAAGATCTGATTGTGGTATTGCTTCGGAAACATCCGCCCCGTGTAAAAGCGCACGCCGAGCGCGGCGACATGCGCGCCGAGCGGCACCGCGCATGGTGTGTATTCCGCCGCTGGAGATCCCTTCTTTCCGAAATCGGGATCGGCGGCATTCAAACCATAGCGATAAGGAAAACCGAAATGCATTCCCTTGCGGGGCGCGCGGTTAAGCTCATCGGGCGGCAAATCGTCACCGAGATAATCTCTCCCGTTGTCGGTAAACCATAATTCTTTTGTTGTCGGATGCCAATCGAAACCAACCGTGTTGCGGATGCCCTTGGCAAAGACTTCCAATTTCGATCCGTCCGGTCGCATGCGCATAATGCTGGCGAAACGCCAATCGTCTTTCTCGCAAACATTGCACCAGGCGCCGACAGGAACATACAACAAGCCGTCAGGACCGAAGCGAATGTACTTTTGCCCGTGCCACATCTCTCTGGGAAGATTCAAATTCACGGGCACAGGCTCGGGCGGATTGTCCAGCCTCTTTTCTATGTTGTCCAGCCTGTAAACGCCATGGACGACACTGATATAAAGAGATCCGTCTTTGAAATCGACGCCGTTGGGACACAACAAATTCCTGGCCACCAGGTAAGCCTTGTCTACTTTGCCGTCCTTGTCGCGGTCCACCAGCGCATAGACGCTGCCCTTGACCTCTCTCATGCCCACAAACAAAATGCCTGAAGGACTCATGCACATCTGGCGAGCGCCGCGCACCCCTGTTGCATAGGTGGTGATTTGAAATCCAGGCGGGAGCCTCACGCCCTCGAGCTGCAGGCTGCTCGCTTTCAATGTCCAGACGCTGACGAAAATGCAGGAGAGCATTGCCAAAACGAGGACTGCGTTGCGAATAATCTTCTTCGGTGTCATCGCCTGTTTTTCCCGACGCCAGGTCATTTTACTCCCTTGGCAGAATTGCCCGAAATATTCCTCCAGGTCCGCCCTTTGTGCTATGTTTTGAAATTGCTACGTTCGTTGGCACGCATATGGCACGCAAAATAAAGCCCGGCGGCGGCTGGCCCGCAATTCTCTATTCCATTCGGCAAGCGCTGAAAGTCGGCCCCATGCGCTTGTGGAGCAAAATGTCGTCGCGCAACGCCTGCAAAACATGCGCAGTCGGCATGGGCGGGCTGAAGGGCGGGATGGTCAACGAAGCCGGGCACTGGCCCGAAGTCTGCAAAAAGAGCTTGCAAGCGCAAGTCGCCGACATGATAGGGGCGCTGCCGGCCGATTATTTCGACAAGCACGACCTCGATTATTTAGAGAAGTTGACCCCGAAGCAGGCTGAAGACGCAGGACGAATAGCCTATCCCGTGCTCTTGGAAGAAGGCAGCAAGCGCTTCAAAGCTGTGAGTTGGGAAACAGCGTACCAATTGATGGAATCGGCATTTAAGACAACGAAGCCAGAGCGGGCGGCTTTCTATTCGTCAGGGCGATCGTCCAACGAAGCTGCTTTCCTCCTGCAGTCCTTCGCGCGCGCGTACGGCTCCAACCATGTCATGAACTGCTCCTTTTATTGCCACCAGGCGTCGGGCGTAGCATTGAAGATGAGCGTAGGCTCTGGGACGGCGACCGTAAATCTGGAAGATCTGTCGCATGCCGATCTGGTCTTTCTTCTCGGGGCCAATCCTGCTTCCAATCACCCTCGCCTGATGACGCAACTGGCCAATTTGCGGGAGCGCGGCGGGCATGTCATCGTCGTCAATCCTATCAAAGAATCCCCGCTTGAAACTTTTC
>DATNRC010000048.1:0-5182 GCA_036703705.1 Candidatus Obscuribacterales bacterium | reverse complement strand
CGGGATGAGATCCAGCACGTGATTGGCTATCACTTCAGCAGACTCGCAAAGACTCTTCTCGAACTTGGTCAGCGCTTCCTGGCAATTCTCCCTTATCTCATCCGCCGTTTTAGCGCCTCGCACCGAGAGAAGAACGCTGTTGCTCAGGTGAAACAATGGTGCCATTGCCGGCTGAGCATCGATGAGAGCACGAGAGGTTTCGATGAGCCGCTCGTGCAATCGTTCCGCATCATTCTCTTCTTGCATGACGGTTTGAAAGATCGTTATGGCGCGAAGAGCTATTTCAGCCGCTCCGGACAAAAGATCGTCGCGTATTGGCTGAACCAGTTGCGTAATATGATCGGATTCGTCCATGGCAAACTCCTTGGCTATCCCAGATCCCCTTCCAGTTTATTAGCTTTTCAACTCGGAGCGGTATGTTCAGCAGAATTCATGGTCGTTAGATCATGAGGCGGCAGGTGAGGAAGTGCCGTCTCTGAAGCCGCCGTGAAATGGCTCAAGAGATACTCCGTGCGTGAATTATCCAGCAGATGGCTCCACGGCAGGGTCTCGCCTTCCGGGATTTCTCGCCATATGTAAAAGTCAGCTCCTGGGCAATTGGCGCGCTCTTGGCGCATCGCTTTTTTCCAGGCGCCGAGATTGCCCTTTGAAGAGGCGATCTCAAGCAGCATTTCCGTCAGTCGACGGTCGCCTCGCGACAAGAGCGTCTGCACATCGCTCCAGTTATGACTCTCTGCCCTCACTTCAATGCCTTTTGCGGCCAGCTTCTTGCGCACATATTCAAGCTTGTCGCCGCATTCCCTGTCTCGTGAGGCCCATTGAAACGGCGTCTGCGCTTTGGGAACGAAAGAGCTCAGGCCGAGCACAAATTTCAGCCGCTTGTGTTTTTTCTTGAGCGCCGTCATGAGGCGCACGGTTTCATCAAGGTCTTTCGTAGTTTCGTGAGGCAAACCGACGATGCCGTAAAATTTCACCCCTTCAAGACCTGCTTTATCAATGAGCTCGACGGCTCTTACAATTTCCGGCTCGCTGAGATTTTTTTTCATGATCGCCCTCAGGCGCTCGGAGCCGGATTCAATGGCGATCGTCACGGAACGCTGCCCCAGCGAATGCAGCGTGCTCAACACCGATTCCGTAAGCGAATCCGCGCGCACGGAAGCAACCGAGATTTTTGCCTGCGGGCGCTTCCGCAATGCCTCGGCGATTTCCTCAAACTTTGGATGCTCCGTCACCGACGGACCGAGAAGCCCGATCTTGCTCGTATGCTGCAAACCAAGATCGATGGCATCGAGAAGCGCATTCACTTTGGCAGGACGAAAAGGTCGGGTGAGGAAGCTGGCAAGACAAAACCTGCACTCTTGCGGGCATGAGCGTACGACCTCAACAAGAAACATCTCGCCCCATGTAGTGTCGGGACTGAGAATCACACTGTGCGCGACATAGCCGGGCGGCGGGCTGAACAGCTGCTTCGTCAGACGTTGAGGAACGTCATTGCCAGTGGCGGCGATTTTGCTTATTGGTCCTCTTTTCGACTCGAGCTCGTATTGATAAAAGCGCGGCACATAGACGCCCGCACATTGCGCAAGCCGCAACAAGCGCTCTGCGCGAGTGGCTAATCGGCGGGCCTCTTTCCAGGCGTCGATGAACGTGGGCACAACCGACTCCGCATCTCCGAGAAGAACAACGTCGAAAAAGTCGGCAAACGGCTCGGGGTTTGCGGTCAAAACCGGTCCCCCGCCAAACACTATGGGAGCCTCATCAGCGCGCTCGCAAGCAAGCTCAGCAATGCCGAATTTTTTGAGCAAAGAAAGAATGTTTACAAAATCGAGCTCCCACGAGACGGTGAAACCAAAAAGCTCGGAGTTTTCAGCCCCTGTCTCGTGACAGTCGGTGAAGCCGCGCTTCGCCTCTATGTCCTCATCTCTTTCCAAAAGCGACCAGACAAGTTGATAGCCGAGCCCGGACATGCCGATGTTGTAAGGGCTGGGAAAGAACCAAGAGACGCCAAAGCAAGGCTTTGCCTTTGGCCGTTTTGGTATCAAGAATATTTCTTTTTCCAGCATAAAGATATTGTCTCAGACAATGAGATGCAGATTCCGCCGCCCAAAACATTCGCTTGCCAAATGCCTGGGCTGTGTTCAAAATGAAGAACGCATGGGTAATTGAAAGAGAGCGCAGGCGGTAAGCGCGGAGACTATGGGAAAGATTTTAGTAATAGAGGATGAGGAAGATCTCGCTGAGGAGATTCGCGATTGGCTCAGTCACGACGGCTATGTGGTTGACGTCGTTCATCAGGGCAACAGAGCGCTCGACTATTTGGCTTCTTACAAATACGACGCCATTGTTCTTGATTGGATGCTGCCCGGTATTGACGGGCTTGAGGTGCTCCGGCAGTTTCGCTCGGCAGGTGGCAATACACCTGTAATCATGCTTACCGCGCGCTCCGCGCTCGAGTACAAGCAGAAAGGACTTGATTCCGGCTGCGACGATTATCTGACGAAACCGTTTCTGCTCGGCGAGCTTTCGGCGCGCATTCGCGCCCTCATCCGCAGGGCGTCGCCGGCCACATCTTTGTCAAATACGCTTACAGCCGGTGACGTCGTCCTTGATCCGACCAGCCGTACCGTATTGAAAGGTGATGTTCCGGTTCATCTGGAGCCGAAAGAATTCAATTTGCTGGAATTCCTGATGCGCAATGCCAACAAGACATTCAGCGCCGAGGCGCTGATTCAGAGAGTCTGGGAGTCCGAAACGCACACGACGGCCGACACCTTGCGCACGTACATAAGGGCCTTGCGCCGGAAGATCGACAGTCCCGGTCAAACTTCAATCATCACCACCGTTCATGGCGTGGGATACAAAGTCGAACATCGATAAGCCATGTTCAAAAGTCTTCGCTGGCGCTTCACTCTATGGTTCTTAGCTTTAAGCGCTGTTGCCTACGCGCTTTTGATCACTCTGGGAACGGTTCTTTTCCATGTCGCTTTGACTTCGGCGCTTGATGATGAATTGCAACAACTGGCTCACGAAGTGGTGCCGAGCATCAGTTACGAAAGCGGCAAGGTGATAAGAACGAGCTGGCCAAGCAAATTGCACACCGAGCCGGCGAAAGTATTGGCTTCAGTCCAATTGTACGACCTTAACAGGAAACTGCTTGAGGAGCATGGCCGGCAGGGTGTGAACAGGCTGGTTGAGGGTGCGGCGGAAATTTCTGAAGGCGCAAACAGAGTGCGCTCTTATGCCGAGCCACTGTATAGCGATCGCCAGCTGGTGGGGCACTTACAGGTTCAACTGCCGACGGAGCAACGGGCTAGGGCTGTGGAAGGATTCCTCGTTGTGATGCTGGTCATTTCACCGCTTTTGCTTCTCACGCTCGGGCTCTGTGGCTATGTATTTGCGGGGATGGCGACAAAGCCTGTGGAAAAGAGCTTTACCATCCTCCGCGATTTCATGACTGATGCCGGGCACGAGCTGCACACTCCCATAAGCATCATTCAATCCACTACGCAAAACCTCAAGCGGCGGGCCACGGCGGACAAGGGGCTGGAGCAAAAATTGAGCGTAGTAATGCGCTCGGCAGAGCGCATGGAGCGATTGGTGAAGGACTTGAAGCTTCTTTCTCGCCTGGAGGTCAGGCATGCGCCGCCGCCCATGTCTAACGTCCGATTCGACCACATCGTTGCCGGAGCTTGCGAGGACATGGAAGCCATGTTCCAAGAAAAAGGCATTACCCTTACTTCGGAGATTGCTTCGCAAGTGATTGTTGAGGGTGATCCCGATTCGCTTGCAAGGCTTGTGACAAATCTATTGTCGAACGCCCTGCGTTATACGGACGCGCCTGGAAGCGTCAGAGTGAGCCTGAGGACGAGAAGCAAAGTGGCAAGATTGATTGTTGAGGACAGCGGAATAGGGATCCCAAAAACAAGCCTGCCCAATATTTTCAATCGTTTCTATCGTGTGGACCAGTCCCGGTCGCGCGCTTCGGGAGGCTCCGGGCTTGGATTGTCGATTGTGAAGGCGGTTGTGGAAACACACAATGGGCGCATAGACGTTTCGAGTGAAGTAGGCAAAGGCACGGAATTCGTGGTGCTTCTCCCATGTAAACCCGTGTAAACAGAGCTTTGTAGGAATTCTTTACAACTTTCCCTACATTTCCCCTAGATCTCTCCTATAAATTGAGCGCTGTTATGACGCCCCTCCAGGGCACGACAAACATTCACCCTGGCTGGCAGATGGCGGGGCGCGCTTTCCGTGCGCATGAGAAAAAGAAAAATGGCGAATCAAGGTATCCAAAAAGAATCCCTCGTAGAGACGAAAGAGGCGACAACGGCCAAACAATCAGCGACAGCACAAGCGAACGAAGCGCCTGAGAACGGCATTAAGGGGCTCAAACACTGGCGGCAGGACATGCTGGCCGGACTGGTGGTGGCCCTCGTTTCTGTTCCTTTGTCTCTCGGTATCGCGCTTGCATCAGGTGCACCTGCTGTTTGCGGGCTTACTTCGGAAATTATCGCTGGTCTTGTGTTTCCCTTTCTCGGCGGCGCTTACGTAACGGTAAGCGGTCCGGCAGCCGGGCTGGCCCCGGTTTTGTTTGCAGCCATCACCGCTCTTGGTGAGGGCGATATGCAAAAGGGATATCACCTGGTGGTTGGTGTGATCATGCTTGTCGGCATTGTGCAGATAGTGCTCACCAAGCTCAATGCAGCTCGCTTCTGCCAGGTCCTGCCGCTGTCAGCCGTGCACGGCATGCTTGCTGCAATTGGATTCTTGATCATCGGCAAGCAAATACCCAATTTGATCGGGCATCAGTATAAGGCCCACGAGTTTTTCGCAGTTTTGGCTGCGACGCCCGGGGAATTGGCGCACATGACACCGAGCGTCTTTTTCATTTCTTGTCTCTGCCTGACGCTGCTGTTTGTTCTCACAAAATTTAAACGCGGCTTCCTGGGCGCGGTGCCGCCGCAACTCATAGTTGTCCTTATAGGACTTTCTCTCGGTCAGCTTTTCCATCTTGACGAGAAATATCTGGTCAAAGTGCCCAGCAATCCGTTTGCATACGGATTTGTCTTCCCCGATCTGGGCGCATTGTTTGCAGATCCCAAGCTGATTCCCACGGTCATTTTGATGGTGGTGGCATTGACTCTTGTCGACGGCACTGAATCGCTTGCCACCATGCAGGCGG
>DATNRC010000047.1:0-3341 GCA_036703705.1 Candidatus Obscuribacterales bacterium | reverse complement strand
CCCAAAACGTCATGCTTGGTGATGCACAAATTCCTGCCGGCTCCGTCGTTCTCGGCAATGTCACCGATGCATCGGGCGGCAAATATCTCGGTCGCGCCGCTTCGTTGACAATCAAATTCAACCGGCTGAGAACTCCTGATGGTATGGAAACACCAATCACAGCCCACCTCGTTGGCGGCATTGGCAAGTATGTTGATGGCGGCAGCGATCAGGACGACACATTGAGAGGCGAGACCTGGAAGACTAAAGTCGGACAGGCCGCAATCAGAGGTGCCATCGGCGCCGGCGCCGGCGCAGCCCTCGGCACCGCGGTCGGCGCAATTGCCGGCGGCAAGCGAGGCGTTGGCAGAGGCGCCTGGTCTGGTACCGCAATTGGTGGCGGCGTGGGCGTAGCGCAGAGCTTGTTGCTCAGAAAGGGCAAGGAAGTGACTATCCCATCCGGAACCCAAATGCAACTGCAATTGGATGCACCCGTATCGCTTGCGGGTGGCATGCCCGGACCTGCCTATTAAATCGAGTGTTAGGGATCCCGCCGATTCCCACAGAGCTGTCCCCTGGACGGCTCTGTGTTTTTTTGAAAGCGCGGGGGCGCATGCAGGCGCGATGCACTGCAATTTCCGCTAAACGGCTGGGGAAAGCGCGCCGCGCATGCAGGCGAATGGGGAAGATCCAGCTTCTTCTCGGCATTCACGAACACAGCTCAAGAGCGAACCGCGACGCTTATGGTTTGTCTTGTACAAAACGTTCCTCAGTATCCTCGTATCAATGAGCTCCTTGATTCGGGGTGTCGGCGTTTCCAGAGACATGGCAGTGCCCATTGCATTGAGCGCCGGGTCGATGCGCACCGATGGAGACTCAAGATCAGTCCGCGTCAGACTCGCGGCGAGCTCAGCCTCCGCAAACTCCAGCTCATGGAGTTGCTCGCCCGCAAATTCCAGCTCGGCAAATTCCAGCTCCGGGACTTGCTCGCCCGCAGATTCCAGCTCGGCAAATTCACAGTCTGGAGCGAAATTCGCAACATCACTTTTGCTGGCTCTGTTGAATTGATCTCGCTGCATTACTAAATCGGCCTGCGCAACAACAGTTTCAGCAGACAAATCAAAGTTCGAAGAATCAGACATTACCGCTTGCCTTCTCTTCCGTTTGTTGTCATTCAGGATCTTGTATGCAAGCTCGCGCAGGAGGATAGCCGGTATCGGCACGTGATCGAGGGTTTCCACATCGCTTCCATAAATCGGGAAATCAGTGGCTCGAACCAAATTGCCGAAGCTGTTCGTTGATTGCCTTTTTGCCAGTGTTCGATCTGAATTTGAAGGCTGCGGCTTCAAGTTGATGGGCACCGTTTGCCCATGCTGCAGTTCCGAGTCGTTCGGTGCCGGCGACGGACGCACGTCGAGCAGCTCCCAATCCTCGTCCGGCAGCTCCCAGCTGTCTGTGTCCAGGTCGCCATCGGGACCTGCATCATCCACGGCTGCACCCGCAGGCTCCGACAAACTTTCGCTGGCCCGCTCGAGATCGCTGGGTGACGCCTGGAATTTTTCGCCCATTCTTCGATCTTGAGACGCGATTCTTGCTTGTAAGCATTGAGCGAGCTTCCATTCAATTCGCCTGAGAAAAGCCCTGAGAAGAACGCTCTCTGCAAGATCTGCGCTCTGGAGAATCGCTTCTTCCCTGTCCCAAAGACTCATATGATGATCGTTCAGCCTATCAAGCAAACGCGCATCGCTGGCTGAGAATCGGCTGTGATTCCGTATGTGAGCCTGCCCGCATAAGGTCAGTTGCATCGATACAGAAAACGCATTTTGCTGACTGACTTTTTGCGGCTTTTCCTCAGCCCTCCTTTCGCACGTCAGACACAGGGGAATGAGCAAATCAGAAAGAATCGGCGCGGTTCGGTGCATTTTAGTTCCCGGAGAGTGCTGGCCTTGGTTCAGGAGGACAGGTCATCGATCCACAGGGCTTCGGAGGCACAGTAAGCACAGACCATTATTAGGTACCAGTGTTACCGAGTTGTTACGGAACTGCGATGAGCCGGTCCACATGGCAAAGGTTAGGCGCTTCTTCTGAAAATCGTCTGAAACCGCATTGCCCTCTCCGGGAAGCTCGAGAACCGGCGATTAGTTTAGTATGCCGAGCGAAGTACCCGCTGGGCTGGTTTTATGTCCCGCTGGAAGTGGTCAAAATTCTGCAGATTATTTGGATTTTTTCTTCTTGCCGCCGGAGACAACTTGTCCCTTCACCTTGGTTGAGGCTCCAGACAGGAGCGATGCTTCGGTTTCGGGTTCGCCGGTGAACTCTTGTTTGAATTCGGCGAGGAATTCATCGCCCGGCTTGATGATTGCTTCTTGTCCTTTCACAGTCGTGTCTTCGATGAGCCAGCTACCTGGTATTCCACTCAGGAATCCCCAGGCGAAGCCCTTGAGTCTCCTGTGCCTGACGTTCAAGCCGACGGGCTTTGAGAACGCAAAATTGGGATTGGCTGCTCCGATTACGCCGAGGGCAACAGGCATTGCTCCGAAGGAAAACACGCCTGCAGGAGCCAAGGCAAAGTTCAAACCAATACGCACTGCTTTGTAGCGCAGCTGCTGGCCCCAAGGTCCGGTAATCTGCCCGTAGTGGTTGACGCCCAGCTCTCTGCCTTCAGCTTTGTTCTTCACGATGCGCGATTGCCTCGAAGGAGCTGCAGAACAGGGTATATGCTCACCTCTTTCGTTGATGATCTCATCGAAGTCGATGCCGAGACAGCCGGAGTTTCTGTACCAGCGCTCGGGGCTCACAAGCGAGTGCAAGATGGTGCGCGCTTTGAGTGCATAGTTCACGTGACCTCTGACTACAGAGCCTTTCTTGGCAACAAGGCGATCGCCAATTTTCAGATCGTATTTAAGCCGTCCTTCAATTGGGTCGCCCTTCTTGGCTGTTTTACTCGTGATTTGCGACGCAATCACAACAGGAAAACGTCCGCCGATTTTGATTTTGGTCTTGCCCGCATCGGTCGGCAGCTCTTCATAAGTAAGATTCTGCTTTTGCTGAACGTGCTCGTCGTTGTCGATGACGATCGGACCGTCACCGGCAGCCTCTTGAATAGGTTCGATGCCTTCAGCATTGGCGAGCACAAATTCCTGCTCGGCCCCAGCCTGGCTCTCCGTTTTCGCCGCCGTCGCCCCGGAATCCGCATTCGCCGGACTCGTGGCCGCCGCATCCTCCGCCTTCGCCAGAGTGGCGTCATTGCCATTCTCCGGAGGCGCTTTCGCCGCCGTCGCCTCGCCCGCGGCTGAGCTCGCGTCCGGCTTCGCGTCGTTATCAACAACAACGGGGGCCGCCGCTTCGCCCGCCGCGGAAGC
>DATNRC010000046.1:0-16237 GCA_036703705.1 Candidatus Obscuribacterales bacterium | reverse complement strand
GAGCGATCCGACGATCGGTCCTTACTCGCTCCCGCAAATTCGTGAGGCGGTGGCGTTCAAGGCGGTGCGCGGCGGGTTTCTCGATCCGCTCCGGGTGTTCCTCAAGGACATGGTTCTGGAGTGGACAGAAGTGCCCACGGCCTGTGCTTCCCGGCGCGAGAACAAACCGGTGATTCAACTCGGTCGCCGCTTCTTCCAGCAGGAGGTGCGCAACGAAAGTGAGGCCGCTGATATCGTGTTTCACGAGATCATGCATCACCTTTTGCGCCATCTCCTCATCATGAAGAACCTCCATAATAGGGGGTACTCTCATGATGTGCAGAATCTGGCCATGGACTCAATCATCAACGCTCACCTGGCGAGCGTGGGCTGTGCCGATTTCATGGAGCGCTACTATCCGGATCGCGGCGAGTTCGCCTTCCTGAGACCAAACTCGCGCGAGTTCATGGTCGCCAGAGGTTTCTGGCGCTGGCGCTCGATCGTGCCCGTGCGCAAGGCGCGCGCAGGCAAGTCACAGCAGTTTCATGCCTTTTACCGGCGGCTGTACGCGCTGGATGCGACGCTCGAGCAGGCGCTGGACTTCTTCCAGAAGCACTTTCCAAAGTCGTCCATGGAATTCCAACTCATGGGCGGGCACGGCGATCAGGACGGTCCTGCGTCGAAGAATGGCTCGCAAGACGAGCTCTTCGATGCCGCCGAGGCGAGGAAGATCTTGGAAGCGCTCAACATCATACCGAAGGAGGTGTCAAAGCAAACACGAGACAATTTCGCCGAGATCATCCGGCGGGTTGCCTCGATCGTTCTGCATGAAGGCACCGTCCGCGCTGAGCGGCGTGTCTCGCGGCGTGTGCCGGCAAAGCTCAATCGCCGCGACGTCCTCAATCTGGAGCGAGAGCATTACGTCTTCCAGCGCCCGGACTACAGGCTGAAGGAGATTGTGCTCTTTCCAGACATCAGCGGTTCGATGGACAAATACATACCGTTCATGATCGGGCTTATCGCCAAGCTTCGCAAAGCCGATCTGTCCGTAAGGACAGTGTGCTGGGCCAGCCGACCCGTTGAGGTGCCATTCACAGACATTCTCCAGGGTAAGCTGCCGTCGAAAGCGGGCAGAGGAGGAACGGACGGGGAGGCGCTTGCGCAATTCATGCAAGCGGAGAGGATCGAGCAGGCTGTTATCATTACCGATAATGCAGCCGGGCGGATCACAACGAAGGTGAGAGCGCGGGTACAGCTCTGCCTCGTGGAAGGCGGCAACGAATCCGGGAGCTTCCTGGATCGCACCGTCGTGCCTCACTGCACCCTGCACCGGCTGAAGCTGGGCGGAAGGTGAGTGAGATGGGAAGCGCGTCACAGTGGAAAGCGGGATGCAGTCTCAGGAACATCCCTGGGGCTCATCCCGTTTCCTTTCTCTGCGGCGATTCAACCCGAACCGAAAGCGACCGTCTTTGTCGAGGCGCTTAAACCCGGCATTTTCGGTCGCTTTCTTGCCTTTTTCGCACCTTTTTCGGACTCTTTTCCCATCTTTTTCAGCTTTTTTTGCCCTTTTTCGGCACTTTTGGGGCGATTCATCTTGAGCTTTGGCGCGGTTCTTGTTTTGCGCCCAGTCTCAAGACGCATCGTGTAAACGTCTGGTGCTGAACAGATTGTCTGTGCCCCCGCCGTTGATCAATTTACGCGCTTCTGTTGCCGTGGCGGCTGAGTTGACGAGACCGATGCCACCAAGACCGGTGACAGCGCTCAGTTGGGGATGCTGAGGATGTGCTCCAGCCTACTAAGCGGCATCGTTTCTGCACGCGCATCACTCGCTTATGCCCTGCTGCCATTGAGTCTGCAACCCTGTTCTCTCTGCTCAGTCTTCCGCAAGCCTTGCGCAATACGAAAAACTGGCATGCAACGCCTGCTGCTTGCCCCGCGATTTGAGCAAACCACCTTGCGGATGCAAAGTCAGCTTTTGATGTCTGCGCGTACTCGAGCTCTTCAATCTTGTTATGGGTGACATGATTGAACAGCTGTATAGCGCCGTTCGCCTGTGATTTTATGGTGTTTCCAAAGGCGCCGCTAAGCTCGTCAAGAAGCGAAGGTTGCTGTCTTTCGGGCAGAGCATTCGTCTCATTATCAATGTCGCGGGGCATCAATTCGTTCTCCACCGGAGGGCTGCTACCGTGTATGGTGCAGGGATGAATTGGCATTTATTTGGCAAGCTGGGAAAAACACCATGCGCGTCCTTGCGGGAACCACCAGGCGCATTTTGCGGCGACACCAAGCATTCTTGCGGCGACACCGAACGCAGTCTGGCGGCTAAAGCCAGGCCTGACGCCGATGCCAAGGTAACTCAACTCTCGCAGTTGTTGCGTTTGGCTTTGGAAAACGGCACGTCTATGTGAAACCCCTCTAAATTGGGGCTGGAAGCCATGAGCTCCGCGAGAGGCGGCAGAGATGAAGTGAAACTGTTCGCTAAGCGGATAGGAGCAAAAGCCCCAAAATTGCTTGCCACTTCCATAGTTCATTCACTAAATTGTGATCTCGTTTGTATCTAATTCTCATCTGTCTCTTGCCAACTCTCGCTCTATAACTCTCCTACTAAGTCTGCCTTCTTGGAGTTCCCTGTTTTGCAGGGAGAAAGGCTTATATGAAAAGAGGACTCAAGGCCCTGGCAGGCCGTTTCGTTTGGGCGGGTGGGATCGAGGATACCTTCATTCCTCAAGAAAGACCTGGGCTGCGTTCTCTTGAAGAGTACGCGCTGACACAGCACTACGAGCAGTGGCGTGAAGATCTGAAGCGGGCTAAGTCACTGGGCATAAGCATGCTCCGGTGGGGCGTTCCGTGGTACCGCGTGGAGCCAAGCAAAGGCGTCTTCGATTGGCGATGGGTCGACGAAGTGCTCGCCTTCATGGTCAATGAGCTGGGCATAAAGCCAATCATCGATCTCGTCCACTATGGAACGCCGGACTGGATGACGCTGAGTTTCGCCGATCCCGATTATGCCAGGCACGTCTGCCAGTATGCGCAAGCATTCGCAAAGCGCTATCGCCATCTCGTCACGTATTACACGCCCCTCAACGAGCCGACCGTGAATGCCGATTTTGCCGCCAGACGCGGGGAATGGCCCCCGTATCTGACTGGCGATGAGGGATACACTCGTGTGCTCCTGAACATCGCGCGCGGCATTCAGGAAACGGTGCGGGCGATAAGCGCTGTTCATCCCGAAGCCGTCTTCGTTGCCGTGGAGGCGATGCACCTTTCTCGCGCCCAATCGTACAAAGCCAAGCGCGCAGCGCGCCTGGCCTTTCACCACGACTTGCTGTGCTGGGATCTGGTGAAAGGCAGCGTAAACAGCCGCCACCCGCTCTGGAAGTGGTTGCTGGCAAACAATGCCGATCGTGAAGCTCTGAGGATTTTGCGGCGCCGAGCCGTTCAGCAGGATGTTCTGGGCGTCAACTTTTATCCCTGGTCGGGCCAGGAGTTTGCAGTAGACGAACAGGGACAGGCGAAAAATGTCAACAACAAGGTGAGCGGCTCACAAATCGCCGACATGCTGCGCTCTGTCTCTGCCTATACGGGCGCGCCGCTTATGGTAACGGAAACGAGCAGCCCCGGCGACATTGATGTTCGCCGGCGATGGATGCGTGACACCATATCTGGTGTAACGCGCGTCCGTAATGAAGGTATTCCCGTGTTGGGATACACGTGGTTTCCGCTCTTCACCATGATTGGCTGGGAGTATCGAACGTCCAACGAGCCGATTGAGAAGCATCTTCTCCATCTCGGACTGTGGGACTGCGAATTCGACTCTCAGGGCGTGCTTGTACGTAAAGAGACTGAGCTTGCGAAGGTCTACCGGGGCTTTGCACGCAGGGGCTTCAGAGCGCCTGCATTCAGCCGGTGATTGGAGCCGTGCTTGATCACCGACCATCGCGGCGGTCACTGCACAAGCCGTCTTCGAGACATAGAGGGTGAAACGCGAGGCAACGACGCTCATCGATAGTCCGCTGCCAGTGCACTGTTTGTCTGCCAATAGGCGCGACCTTCTTTCTATCCGGCAGAACCAGTATCGGGAGGGTGCGTAAGCGTCTCCCGAAAAACAACGAGGAAAACCTATGTCCCTCAAAGGAAAAACTCTGTTCATCACCGGCGCCTCGCGCGGTATCGGTTATGCCATTGGGCTGAAAGCGGCGCGAGACGGAGCCAATATTGTCATTGCCGCCAAGAGCGAAAGCGACAATCCTAAGCTGCCCGGCACCATCCATTCGGCGGCGAAGGACATGATCGCTGCCGGCGGTCAGGCTCTTGCTGTTGCCTGCGACATCCGCGATGAAGCGCAAGTCAAGGCCGCGATAGACAAGGCAATCGAGACCTTCGGCGGCATCGACATCCTTGTCAACAACGCCAGCGCCATCAACCTCAAGGGCACGCTCGACACGGAGATGAAGCGCTTCGACCTCATGCACCAGGTCAACGCCCGCGGCACTTTTCTTTGCGCCAAGCTGGCATTGCCGCACTTGAAGAAGGCGGCCAATCCCCACATACTCACGCTGTCTCCGCCGCTCAACATCAAGGCGCACTGGTTCGGCCCGTACCTCGCTTATACCATGGCGAAGTACGGCATGAGCATGTGCACGCTGGGTCTTGCTGCTGAGTTCAAGCAAGATGGTGTAGCGGTAAATTCTCTGTGGCCCGAGACTACGATCGATACAGCTGCGGTGCGGAATCTCCTTGGCGGCGAAGCGATGGCTAATGCGTCGCGCACAACTGACATTGTTGCCGATGCGGCTTACGTAATCCTCAATCGAAACAGCCGCGAGTGCAGCGGCAATTTCTTCCTCGATGTGGAAGTGCTGAAAAGCGAGGGCATCACGGACTTTTCCAAGTACGCTGTTTCGCCCGGGCACAAGCTGCAGCGCGACCTCTTCCTCGACGACTGGTTCGAGGGCATCGCGCCTGAGGACCGCAACCCGCCGTCGATCGCTGCCGCCACCGCAGGTGGTGAGACAGCAAAAGAGGATGCAGACGGCCCGGCTGGAACCAATTCCGACGCGCAGCAGCCGCAGGAGGAGCCTGATTCCGGCGCCGCAGAGTCGAGCGCCGAAGTTTCCGGCGCCGCAGAAAAGGTTGTTGAGGCGGCTTCGGATACTGCGAAACCCGAGCATTCCGGGGAAGAATGATTAGATTCCCGCAGGAAAGCGAGGGGCCCACTATTGTGTGTCACTCTTGGGCGTTGGCCCACAATAGTGGACAGAATTGGCTGAATTTGGCCCCCTTTTGTGGGCCAATGCGAAAAAGCGATACACAAAAGTGGGCCATGCAGACGAGCAACGTCCGTCGTCGTGCTGCATTCTGACCTCCTTTGTCCGCACAGCTAGCTTTTTCATGGCTTAAACAACAGAATGGAGAACTCAGCTTGGAGTTCTCCATCTCTGTTGTTGTCATCGGCAGCTTTACTATAGAACATCGCATGCCTGCCGTCGAATGTCGAATGGTCGAATGAAACGGCGAGACTGTCACACATTTCGATGATCTTTGTCGGTGACCTCCTCGGACCAGCCACGAACCAGGCATGAGACCTGGTAATCATCTGCCTGCAAAAACCAAAAACCGCTCACTGAGGAGGATCGCCTATAGTGAATACTTACCTCGGCTGGCTGCGTCACAATGAAACAACGCAAGCACGTTGCTTTCTGGCTGCAGAGGTGATGATCACATCTCGTTTGAGGCAAATACGCAACGTGCGGAGCGGCGGAAGATTGCAGCGCATTTGGAGATGAATTCCGAAGATCCGATACCTAGCGAGCGCAGGCTGGCTCTATGATCGGCGACGAATACGAAGCATGCTGCAAAAAAGATGATGCACCACCCATAGTGCACTATCCGCTTCAGGTTGGGCGGGTGGTTCTTCAATTGATTGGCTAGAAAGTCTGTGTGAAATTGAATGTGGGCGATTTCATCAAGAACAATGAGAGAAAAGATGTCTTTCAAGAGCGGTTCGTCCACTTTGTCGGCGACAGATTTGTAGAAGCATTTGCCGATTATCTCCGCGATAAGCAAAATGAAGAGCTCTGTCTTTAAGCCCAGCAAGCGGCGCAGCGCTATAAAAGCCAGATCCGACCAGTGCCAGCTCAAGAGCAAACCGTTCATGGCCAGAATTACTTCGCCCAATATTTGTGCATGATTCTGCTCTTCCTTGACGAACAGATCAACACATTTTATGTATGCAGCATCCCCCAACCGGCTTGCATACTTGCGCAAATGCCGGCCGTCACCTGTTTCTCCAATCTGAAACCTTTGCAGCGATTTGACAAGATTTTTTTGCAGCGGCTCTTGCAGAGAGATCTCACAGGAGATCTTTATCTCCGGCCGTGCTTTGCGGTTCTCCTCGAAGTAATTCAGCCATTCCTTGGAGTCGAAGGGAATGAAATCGGGAGCTGAAAGATCTTGATTTAAAGCCGCTTGTTGAACTAATTGCCTGTTGCTCATGACACAATCTCTGCTTGGGGCAGACTTACTGATGCAACATCGATGTCTGAATTGAGCCTAACACGCAAATTTCCGGCTGCACCGCAAAATGCATCATTCAATACGAAGCCCTAACCTGCCGTTAACACAAAAGCGCATGATTAGCAGCTTACAAGAGCTCGAAACATACGCCCTGCGGTGCGCCGAAAGGAAAGTTCTTGCCGCCGAGGGCAAAATTGTTCGCTGATGAGCGCATCAATGTCAGGCTGCCGCCCTGCGGTGCGCCGAAAGGAAAGTTCTTGCCGCCGAGGGCAAAATTGTTCGCTGATGAACGCATCAATGTCAGGCTGCCGCCCTACGGTGCGCCGAAAGGAAAGTTCTTGCCGCCGACGGCAAAATTGTTCGTGCTGATGAGCGCACCAATGTCAGGCCCCCACAAGAAGATGATCGTCAGCACCAAGGCAAAACAGCTCCAGAAGAGAGGACTCTTCAAAATCATTGACCGCACTTCCAGATCTTTCATGCGTTCGACGCCATGCGCGACCTCAGCTGCATGCGCGGCCATTTCTTGTTGTGTCCTTCGAATTTGTTCTTGGGCCAGCGCCTGCAATTCTTGGCGGAACGTAGAATTGGGAGGAATGGTCTGATCGGAAACGAACTGAGCGGAAGGGGATGGCGGCAAATCAGGCAAGAAGCGAATGATGGCAGCGATATCCGCGTTCAAGCCGCTGCTCTCAATCTGCATGCTTTCGTCACCGCCTATCTCGTAAGTGAAATAGGCCTGGCGCAGGCTAAGGAGACTTCGTAACGCCCGGTATCCCACCTCGGGGCCGGTGTCCAGGCGGGCACCCTTTATGGCGCTGCCTTTGGCGATCAGTATTGAGCCGGCAACACTGCCGTCGGTGCTGGTTATGCTCAGCGTTGAGCGCTGAAAATAGCCCGTGTCGAGGATGGTGCGGAAAACTTCCGCTATTCCATGTTCGCGGTCTATGGTCCCCTCGAGAATTGAGTCCATGCTTGGCTGCCCGCGCTTATTGTTGAAAAACTTCAGTTGAGACCCTGCCCCTATTGTTGCACACGGCAGCGAGTTTAACGAGGGTGGATGAGGGAGGCTCGCCATATCGGCTGGCGGGGGCGGTACAATACTGGTTTTATGCCGAACTGATTGAGAGGCGGCAGCGCTCGAGGTGGTGCTGAGCGTTTTTCTCGATCCGCTCCGGACGCCACTTGCCGCTCAGTTTTGAAAGAAAAATCGATAGTCGTTTTCGTCCTTGCCGGGCCTTATTTTCACGACTTTTCCTTCGCTTTGCCGAGGCTGACCATTTCGCGTCAGCTCCGCATACATATTGGAGACGATGTCCTCCTGAACGACGCGGTCGCGAGCGCGGTTGCGGTCCAGGCAGACCTGAAGCGGAACATCGAGCAGCCATAGCTGCACGTCGGAATATCCGAATTTGGCCGCGCGGTCGAGGATGGGCTTGCGCTGTTTGGAGTTGATGTTTGTGTTGTCGATTATGATATCGAGCCCCTGAGACATCGCTTTCTCCAGGCGATCGAAAAATATGCTGAAAACCTGCACCGGATCACCCTGCGTATTGGGGTCGCCATAAAGCTCTTCGCGAATCGAATCAGCGTTAAGGACGTGATAGCCGCGTTCTTGCACTTTCTTCGCCAGTGTCGTTTTGCCCGAGCCCGGCACGCCGATTAAAAGAATGAGTCGTTTCACAGCTCCTCCGCGTTTTGGGCGCCTTATGTCTTATTGGCGTCCAGCATCGCTTTGCCGGCCGCCATAAGCTTTTCCCGCTGCCGGGCCTTGTTGTCTTCGTGAGCCAGCTTCAGCCAAACGCAGGTCAGGGCAAGGCTCAAAACCAAATAGACAGCCACGAGCAGATTGCGAAATCGGTCATGCTCTTCTGTCGGCACTGCTACTTTGTAGTCAAGCCAGGGGTTCAAATAAAAAATGACGGAGACCGACATGAAAAAGAAGCCGGTTGCGAAATAGCTGATGCGCGCCCAGCGCCCGATCTCTTTCCAGGAATAAAGAGCTTGGGCGATATAGCCAAGCGAGAAAAGTCCGATGGCGATCGCGTAATGCTGGTATCGCCCTATGCTCACAAATTGCTGGATTGGGGTGCCCAACGAAAGGAGCGCCAAGACGGCTGACAAGACGACCAGATGATATCGTTTGGTCTTGAGAAAGATGTCACGCCCGCTCAAAAATCCAACCTCAAGCTCTTATCTGTTCGTTTTGCGAAAAACGCTGTTTTATGAGCGTTTCACGCAAGTGGCAGCTTCGTGCTCCTGTCTTAATTGTTCCACAAGCTCGGAACGGCGATCATACAACCTCTTGTGTTTTCTCGGCTTGTGGCTGGCCAGCGCATAGGCGCTGATGATCGGAAGTCCAATCGTGGAGTCGAGATAGCAGACAACGGTGTCGGGGAGGGCTTTCGGATCGACTTTGCCCCAGGACACAGCCTCTGAGGGCGTTGCGCCGGAAAGACCGCCGGTGTCCGGGCGGGCGTCCGTAATCTGGATGAAATAGTCGTGACCGGCTTCGTCAATGCCCAGCACTTCTTGTATTTGCGGCTCCGTCTGCAACATGAAGTTTTTGGGCGAGCCGCCGCCGAGGATGAAAACGCTGCTCTTGCCGCCCGCTCTTTTGGCGTTCAAGACAATTCCAGCTGTTTCATTGACGTCGGCACAGACATCGATTTTCGGACCTTTGCCTTTCAGCGCCAGGGCGGCAATATTCATGCCGATGGAGCTGTCGCCCGGCGACGAGGTGTAGACGGGGACGCCATAGCGATAAGCTGTGGCGAGAAGCGTCGAGCTCTTGAGACCCATCTTCTTCTCCCGCTCGTCCAGGTACTTTCCGCAGAGGTAGTGCATTTCCGCCGTGGACATTGCTTTATCGAATTCAGGAGCAGAAAGAATCTCGCGGAAAAATCTGTCGGTGGAAAGAAGCACGTCGTAGTCAAAAACCACATCGTAAATGCGGATGACTTGCTCGTCGCGCAAGACTGTGTCATCCCACATGTGGCTTCCTTGCTTGAGTTGCAGATCGAGCCCGAAATGCGTGTCGTGATAAAGATTGGCGCCGGTGCTCACAATCCAGTCAATGAAACCGGCTTCGATAAGGGGAATGAGAGCGGAGCGGGCCAGGCCGGCAGGCGTCAATGCGCCGGTGAGACTGACGCCGATGGTCACATTGTCCTCTAGCATCGGGCCGGCGAAAAGCTGGCAGGCCTCACGCAATCTGCCGGCGTTGTAGGCAAGGAAAGTCTCATCGACCAGTTTTTTTACTGTCATGTCACTCTCGATGCCGGGCGGATCGATAGTTTTTCCTGTCAGGAATTTTGATTGCTGTTTTTTATGTCCGTGCCCTTGATGCCCCATTTCATGTTACCTTCGTTTTAAGTCATACACAAGAAAGAGCGCTCAGCTCGCATCGCCGTGCTGCGTGCTCCTGATCCACGTGGACCATTCGTCCTCGATAGAAAGTAGCAATTATCTTGCTTCGCAACGGCTTGCCGTCAAACGGCGAATTGCGGCTCTTCGATTGGCTGCGGTTTACGTCGTAGTGCCAGCGCAGCTCGGTGTCGACAATGGCGAGATTGGCTTTCTGTCCTGTTGCAATCATAGGGCACTCACGCTTGATAATCGAAGCCGGATGGCTCGTCAATAAAGCGATGAACGCCGGTGGCGGCATCTTACCGCTGAGGACCAGCTTTTCAAAGAGAAGCGGAAAAGCGGTTTCCAATCCGATGATGCCGAAGGGCGCCTGATCGAACGGTTTTGATTTGTCGAGCTTGGAATGCGGCGCATGGTCGGTGGCGATGGCATCGATCACACCCTCTTCCAATGCTTTCAAAACTGCTGCCTGGTCATGTCTCGAACGAAGCGGCGGATTCATTTTGTAGGCGGTGTCGTAATCGGGAATGTCTTCATCGGCAAGAACGAGATGATGGGGAGTGGCGTCGGCACTGACGGCAAGCCCCTGAGCTTTGGCTTGGCGGATCAAATCGACGGAGGCGGCCGCTGAAATATGGGCGAAATGCAATCGTCCGCCCACAAAGCGGACTACCTCGATTTCGCGAGCGACGCATGCCGCCTCCGATGCGGTGGGAATGCCCTTGATACCGCAACCGGTGGCAAAAGGCGACTCGTTCATGGAGCCGCCGTGCGATAGGTCCATGTCTTCGGGATGGCTGATTATCGGTCGATCGGCAAGCTTGGCGTATTCGAGTGCCCGTCTCAAAACGCCCAGATTGGAGATTGGCTTTCCGTCGTCAGAAAAAGCAATGGCGCCCATCTCGGCAAGCTCGACCATATTGGTCAGTTCGCTTCCGGCCATGCCCCGTGTCACGTTGGCCACAGGCAGGACTTCGATGACCGCACGTTCTTGGATGCGTTTGAGGACGCGGCCGAGAATGTCGGCGCAATCGGTGGGCGGCTCGGTATTGGCCATGGCGACGACGGTGGTGAAACCTCCGGCAGCAGCGGCCAAGGTGCCCGTCCGTATGTCCTCGCGGTCGCTCTGTCCAAGGTCTCTCAGGTGCGTGTGAAGGTCGATAAAGCCAGGCAAAACCATAAGGCCGCTGGCATCGAATGTGATTTCGTCGTCCCGAGCATCGAGATTGCTTGAGATTTCAGCAATCATGCCGTCTTTCACCCGGACGTCCACGATTTGATTGTTTAACAGCGAAGACTTAGGCGCCTGCGCGCCGTTGCTCGGGTTGATCAACCTGCCGCCCTTCAAAAGAACGTTCCGGTTGTTTGCTGAATTGCCTGCTCTTTCTGCGCTCATCAAAATCTCCACAGCTCCCGGAAGTTTAAACCTCGGCGTTGTCTTCGCCATCAAAGAGCAAAAGGTAAAGCACCGCCATGCGCACGGCGATGCCGTTGGCGACCTGCAAATTGACTAGCGAAATCGCGGAGTCATCTACAAGCTCGTCCGTAATCTCAATACCGCGATTCACAGGACCGGGATGCAAAACGCGCACATCGGGCCTGCACAATTTAATGCGATCGTGATCCAGGCGGTAGAGGCGCTTGTATTCGCCGGTGCTGGGGATCAGGCCCTGTTCCTGGCGCTCCAGTTGCAGGCGCAATGCGATGACAAAATCGGCGTCTTGGATGGCCGGCTCCAGCCTGTCATGCACCGCCACGCCGAATGTGCTCAAGTCGCGGGGCACCAGCGTGGGCGGCCCCGATACATGCAATTCCGCTCCCAGCTTCTTGAGCAGCCAGATGTTCGAACGGGCGACGCGGCTGTGCGTGATATCGCCAATGATGGCAACCTTGCAGCCGCGCAATTTCTTGCCCGTTTCCTGCATGCTGAAAAGGTCTAACAGAGCTTGCGTGGGATGAGCATTCCAGCCGTCTCCCGCGTTCAGCACATGCACTTCGTCGGCGAGAAGCGCTGCCAGGCGATGCGCGCTTCCTGACGAGCTGTGGCGCTGCACAACTGCATCCACGCCCATAGAAACCAGGGTGCGTGCGGTATCATCTATGGTCTCGCCTTTGGCAACCGAAGACATGCGAATGTCCAGGTTGAGAACGGAAGCGCCCAGCTTTCGCGCTGCCAGCTCAAAGCTGCTGCGTGTGCGCGTCGAATTTTCGTAAAACAAATTGGCGACAACTTTATTGCTCAGCAAGGTGAGCGGCGCTCTCGACTGGCGATGAATGTCCTTGCAGCATTGAGCAACAGCAATCAAGCATTCGATTTCATCTACCGTCAGGTCTTTCGTGTCCAGCAAATGCCTGCGTTTGCGCCATGATGCAAGCCCAGGGAAATCCTCAGGAAAGTGAAGTTTATTGCTGTCGCGTCGCTGTTGCAATTCGAGGGAATAGACGTCGGACATGCCCAGGTGCCGCTCCGCAGCCAGGTCTCGCATAGCCTGCCACAAAAACACAGGCCGCGATCATGATAATGCGCTGATGATGAAATCTCAGGAAACAAGCGGCAAATATGGCTATTTTGATTCGTTAATTGCTCTTAATTACTTGATATGTATAGTTGCCAACGTGCCTCGCCTTGGCTAATATCGTGGCTGTCAAGAATATCTCTGGCTGGCAGTGACGGGGTGGCGTGTATGGCGAAAAACGAGAATATGCAGGCTGAGGAATGCGGCGATGCCCGCAGCAATTTTGCAAGCAGGCTTTTGTCGCAGGCTTTGAACGAGCGCAAGAAGCCGGCGGCGACAAAACGCAGCTGGTTCGAATTCGGGAGGCCTCAAATTCCCCAGGAAGAAGTTAACGAGAAGGAATTGGCGGTTTCCGGCAAGCGATAATTTGGTGCGATGATTGAGAATTTAATCAGCCCATCGCCTCAAATGCGCGCGAGCTTTTCAGCCGAAGAGATACTGGAGATAACGGGCGGACGCCTGGCGCAAGGATTGATGCCCGATGATGTTGGCGGCATCTCAACAGACACGCGCGATTTTCAAGAAGGCTCGTGGTTTGTCGCGCTGCCGGGTAATCGTTTCGACGGTCACGACTTTATCGGTGATGCCTTCGCTGGTGGTGCGATCGGCTGTATTGTCGCAGAACGCGGCAGTTATCCCATAGCCAGCACCAGCTTTCCTTTGATCGCGGTCGACGATACGCTGGGGGCACTGGAAAGCCTGGCCCGCAACTGGCGCCGGCGCATAAATCCAAAGGTGGTTGCCGTAACGGGCCGGCGCGACAAGCCCATATCGCCAGTGACGATGTTGCTTTCACAGATGCTGGCCCGTAAGTTCGGCGACAAGCTCTGCTTCATGCCGCCGACGACGCTTGTTTCGACGGGCGAAGCATTGATGACCATTCTCGGAATCAATGAGGACACACGCTGCTTCCTCACTGAGCTTGCCCCCTTTTCGCTGGAAGAGCTGAGGATGGTTGCTCGAGCTTTGCAGCCCAACATCGTTGTTTTCACGACGGACGGCTTCGAGCACCTGAGCGGAACGATGTCCGACATAGTCGAGGCGCACGGCGAAGTGTTGGCTAATCTGGACCCGCGCTATCGGGTTGCCTTTGTAGAGGAGCCGCATGGAAACACACTCAAGTCTTTCATCGGCTACTACCCCGGCCGGGTTGACCTGTTCGATATGAGCAAGTTTGAAATCATCGACCGCACAGCGGATCCATTCACTTTCCGCGTCGATGATTGCGATCAGGTCTTCAGCATGAAGCGCCAATTTGCCGGTTATTTGCAGCACATCTGGTGTGCCGTCAAAACCGGCAGAGAACTGGGAATTGATGCCGCGGACATTGCGGAAACGCTGTCGCGCTGCAATCTATAGCAAGCGATTACTCACGGAAGGCGCAGGCCTTTAGTTGACTTGTCGTCAACTAAAAACCCGCACGTGAGAAGTCCTGAGAATGGTGCAAGGCTCCTGCTAAGGCCTGCATTTGCCTCCCCCGCCGGGAAGAGGCTCGTTGTGCCGGATTAGACGCCTTGTTGTTGAACAAGCAATCGCCGATTGCGTGAGATGAACAAATAGATTTGCCTGGTCAGCCACATCGTGCCCGGCAAAATGTAGAGAACAGCAGCCATCTTGCCGAAGGGGAGATTTTTCAAAATTATCGGAATCGCTTCCGGTCCATACCAGCGCTCGTTAGTGTCGTCGATGAGCAACAGGCTCCACGGAGACGAGTCCAGCTCGGCCACCAATCTTTGCGCCGCAGGATTCTTCGACTCGCGATCGACGAAAGTGAAGGCGTGATCTTTGTCCCACCACTGAAGGAGGAGACCAAGTTGACGGACAACAGCACAACGCTCGTCGCACACCAGTGTAAACGAGCAGGTTCCCTGGCTCTGCGTGGCAACGTATTCCATTGCTCGTCCACCCTTTCAAAGAGAAACAACGTTTAAGTTGCTTAATTTTAGCAGAAGTTTAGTGTCATATTGCACCATATATGGAGATAAATTTTCGCCCTTCTGGATGCTTTTCGCTGTATGAAACGGGTTATCAAGTGAAGACTGGGTGTTGGTTTTCAGTATCTTGATAACAGGCAAAAAATGAGAATTTGTGCTTGTCCAAACCTACGATTTGCAGATTTTGCCAATATAGTGAGCCGCACTACATGCGGTATCACCTTGAGTTGAGCAAACCTCTTCATTTGTCTTGACTCTTCGCTGGTTGGTGATCCTTCTGCAACATTCGAAGTCAGAGCGTTATTCCCCGGAAAAGTTGATGTATTCTAGCAATATGATGGAAGGAAGGTCATCTTCGGTCATCATCTTGCTCGTCTTTCTTGCTTATTCGTGGTTTCCCCATGTAATGCGAAACCACAGCGTGTTATCTTGAACCTGTGAATGGGTGCGAGGGCACAAAAATGGTCGAAGGAGCCGAGAAATTGGGCCGCAATTTCCTCCGCGACACGTCTGGAGAGGGCGTGACAGAGTACGGCACTCTCCTTGCCTATTCGGCTCTGGCTGTCGCGTTGATGATCGTTATATTCAATGCCACGCGAGTGGGACTTATTTCGTCGCTATCCAACGATGTGTGCGCTCGAATGCACTGGGTTGCAGCCAAGGACAGCGGCGGGCTTAACTAGAAGCCAAGCTCACCACCTTTGCTTTTGCCCATGCGAAGGGCTTTGGCGTGGGGAAAATAAGCAACAAGGGCGTGCGGCCGCGCAATGAAGCGAGCGCATAGGAAGTATTCAGGCGCGGGGGCGCCTGCGCGATACGATAATATATCGTAAGTCCTTTCCAAGCATTGAAATTGCGAAGAAACCTGGCGTCATCAGGAAAGAAGCCACTGGACGAGGAGGCGCTCGAATTGTTCGAGACCCCCCCCGTCCAACAGCAACCGCTACGCTTGCGGGCCCCGTTAAACTGTTCCTGTCGCCTGCGGCTTGCGGGGGCAAGCAATCCTCTACGCTTGCCTGAGGATTATGGGCCGGGCAAGGTGGCGCTTGTCCGAGGCTTACGGTGTCAGCGGACCGCTGCGCTCGGCAAGATACAACTTCAGGGCGGCGGGGTCGTCTGTGACGATGCCGTCCACACCGAAAGCCAGGCACAATGCCCAATCTTCCGGCGTGTTCGCCGTCCAGGCGTTGACCTCGATGCCCAGTGAGTGGGCTTCTGCCACATCGCTCGGTCGAATGAATTCGAACCACGGATGCCAGTGCGTCGCTCCGATCCGGGCGGCGTAGCTCCACATGTCGATGCCGAGCAGTCCATCGAACAACATGCCCAGCTTGAGGTCTTTTGCCTTTCGATGAATGCGAGCCAGGCACCGGTGATCGAATGCGCTGACGATTACTTTGTCTCGGTGCGCATAACGATCGAGCGAGGCGAGGAGCTTATCTTCCGGCCAGTCAAACGGCATGTTCTTGACCTCGATGTTGAGTATCGCCTTGCCGTCGACCATTGCGAAGACTTCTTCCAGGAGCGGAATCTTTTCGTCGGCGAACTTCGGGTCGAACCAGGCGCCGGCGCTGAGCTGTTTGAGCTGTGCCAGCGTGAGGTCCTTCACCGGCCCGAAGCCGTTTGTCGTGCGGCGCACATCGCGGTCATGAAAAGCGACGAGCTCGCCCGACGCGCACATTTGAACATCGAATTCCACTACTTCCACGCCCAGCTCGAGACTGCGGGCGAGAGCGGCAAGTGTGGTTTCTGGTGCGTCCTTGCTGCCAAAACGGTGGGCGATGATTTTGGCGGTTTTTCCAGCCATGGCTGATACTGAAAGGTCAATGAGGGCGCGACGAGCAAAACAGAAAACCAGCGGCAGGCTTGTCTGTTGGATGATCTGAACCGCGCCTTGGGTGAGAGAGTGGCGGAGGCGCCCGC